>CAYJHU010000024.1:0-14965 GCA_964369655.1 uncultured Desulfovibrionaceae bacterium
CAATTTTACCGGCCCTTGGCGGCGTTGATTGGAAGGTGGAACGAGAAGCTAAATATAGGGTCAGCGGCGATGTTCGCCATATGTGGAGCTTGCAAAAGGCTTGATTTTCTGGGGGAATAAACTTTTAATGTGCTAGAATATTACACCTTAAAAGCAGCTCTCAACACAATTAAATCTTGTAATGAACGGGCTGCGCGAAAAACTTCATGCTTGCCACCCCGAAGGTAGGCTTTCGGAAATACGCGAAGCGGATTTTCAAAAGGTATGGGTGCTAGTTTTTGGGCGATTTTGAGTGGCTTGTAAGATTTTTTCTGCTCGCGAGAAAAAAAGCGTTTTGTAAATTTTAGCGTATATGAATACGTGAATTTGCAAAATGCTTTTTGACGAAGCGAGCAGGAAAAAGATGAAGACGCCAAAAGCGCACAAAAGTATTACAAATAATTAAAATCAAACAAATAAACTAACATCTAGTCATGATGGTACGGTACACCGCGTAAAATGCATTCTGCCCTGTAGATTTGCTCAAACAAAAGCACGCGTGCAAGCTCATGGGGAAAGGTCATGGGACCAAGGGCAAGCATGTGTTTGCAGGAATTTCGAACGCTGTCATCAAGGCCAAAAGCACCGCCGATAACAAAACAAGGATTTTGCGTAGCATTTTCAGAAATAGTTTCTAAAAACTTTGCAAACTGGCGTGATGTATAATTTTTACCCTTCTCATCCAAACAAATCAAAATATCTGTGGGGGCAATGCTGGCTAAAATCTTTTGTCCTTCCTTGGCGTTACGTTCTGCCGTGGGTAAGGCTGGGTCAGCATCCTTAACAATTATTTCTTGTACTTGTCGCCAATGCTGTATACGCTCCTTGTAATGCGCCGCGGCCTGCTTCCAGTGCGCTGTTTTTAACGCGCCCACCGCAATAATACGTAAAGGTTTTTTCGCCATGAATACACAACACTCCTACCCAAAAGATTTATCGTTTCAGCAGAGCATACGCACTTTGCCTGAGTGCGTAAAGCTTTTGCAACAAGGCGAAATCATTGCCTACCCTACCGAAACTTTTTTTGCCCTTGGCTGTGCCATGAACATAACGCGCGCGGTGGAAAAAATTTTTTGTGCAAAACAGCGGGAACATAATAAACCCCTGCCATTATTAGCCGCAAATATGCAACAAGTGCTTGCCATTGCAGATATGAATGAAACTGAGATGACTTTGGCCGAGAGGTTTTGGCCGGCGCCTTTAACCTTATTGTTGCAGGCTAAGGAAACGGTTCATACTGCCATTACTGCCGGCACGGGCAAGGTTGCGGTGCGCATTTCACCCCATGCCGTGGCGCGCGAATTGGCACATCTTACAGGGGTTGCGCTGGTATGCAGTAGTGCCAATGTGAGCGGTAATGCTGCGGCGCGATGTCCGCAAGAGCTTGACCTTGCGCTTTTGCCACATATACAAGGCATAGTGAATGAAGGCGAAGCTCCGCAAGGGGGATTACCCTCCACCATCATAGAAGTGCTGGAAGATAGAAGCCTTAGTGTGCGCAGACATGGAGCACTGCCTTTGGAAAAATTGCAAGAACAAGGATTTAGCATTCAGCCGACGATTTTTTGATTGGAGCAGGGAGGGAGTAATTTTTAGCAAAATTATTTTTGGCTGGAAAAAAGATAAATTTCCTTGGTGGTCCAGCCCTGCACTTGATTTTGCACACGTCTACTTACTTCTCGTGGCTTGCCGCCTTTTTGAAATTCTTCATCCAGCAAGCGCCGTACATCTTCGTCGCTGGTGCGTGTGCTGGCTTCAGGAGGGCCGATGATGACGGTAATTTCTCCCTTCAAATCTTGAGGGATTTTTTCATATTCTTCAAGCCGAGTTACAATAAATTCTTCATAGGTTTTAGTAAGTTCACGAGCAATACACAACTCTCTTGTGCCTAGCAAGCGATGCGCCAAAGCAAGAGTTTTGTGTAATCTGTCCTTGCGCTCAAAAAATATTATGGTGGAAGGAAGAAGCACGAAGGGAGCAAGGGTTTTTTCTTTGCCTTCGGTATCTCTTGGGAGAAAGCCGAAGAAGGTGCTTGGTTGCGGGGCAATTCCGGCGCACATAAGGGCGGCAATGGGAGCGCAAGGCCCCGGCACCATGGAAATTTTTATGCCGGCGCTTTGGCAAGCGCGTACCAAACGAAAGCCGGGATCAGCCATAAGCGGAGTACCGGCATCGGAAATAAGCGCAGCGGTGCTACCTTTTTGTAAAAATTCAAGAATTTCTTCAATTCGCTCTTCTTCATTATGCTCATGCAAAGAACTAAATGAGCGCGCTTGAATGTCAGATCGCTGACAAAAAAGCCCTGCTCGCCTCGTATCTTCGGCTAAAATAACGTCAACGGAGCTCAGCACAGCATGGGCACGCGGGCTTAAATCGTGGGTATTACCAAGGGGAATGGCCACCACCCAAAGCTGAATATCAGAGGCTATCAGTGGTGTCTTCAAAGGCATGGTCATAGAATTCAACATGATAGCTAAGGGTTTCACTGTAAGTAACTGAGGCCACAGCAAAGCGATAAGGCTTGTCATACTTTATATGCGCTTCATGCATAGCAAGCCAAATTTGAGCGGCTTTGGTGAGTGCTTCGCGCTTTTGCGGGGTAATGGCTTCGATGGGGCTTGTCATGCCATCAGCTTTGCGTGTTTTCACCTCCACAAAGACAAAACCTTCAGAATCCTCGCAGATTATGTCAATTTCAAGTTTTTTATGGCGCCAATTACGATACAAAATACGCATACCAAGTCTTCTTACATGACTTGCCGCGGCATTTTCGCCTTGTTGGCCTATGAGTTGCGTGTAATTTAAGGCTGACTTTTTAAAAAAAAGAGCCCTAAACACATCGGAAATTTTTTGCCAGCTCATACAATGAGCCTCCCTTGACAAGCTTTAATATGTTTTTCATCTTGTGTAGTTATATTCAAAGGTGCAAAGCTTAAGCGATGCAGTGGACAGGCACCATATTGTGCAATGGCCGCAAGGTGCTCCTTGGTGCCATAGCCTTTGTGCTTAGCAAAGTTATATTCGGGCCAACGCGCGCTGAGCTTAGTTAGCAGGCTATCGCGATGGGTTTTAGCCACTATGGAAGCGGCCGCAATACTGGGAATGAGCGCATCCCCACCCACAATGGCTTTTTGCTTAAGGCTTATGCTCTGCAAGTACTGAGCGAGTACCGTCGCAGGCAAAATCTTATTGCCATCAATGTGCAAATACACTTTACCAGAAATTTCACGTCGTCGCATAAGAGAATTTACCGCTTTTGCCATGGCATGAAAGGTAGCCTGTAAAATATTTATGGCATCAATTTTCTTTTGCCATACAAGTCCAATCCCCACATGGGCCTTGGCAAAAATTTCTTGTGCCAAATGGGTGCGGACTTTTTCGCTCAATTTTTTTGAGTCATCAAGCCCCTGTATGCCATGATCGGACGGTAAGAACACCGCCGCCGCAACCACAGGTCCGGCTAAGCAGCCACGGCCTGCTTCATCAATGCCAAGATCTGTAAAGATCTGTGCTGGGGCAGTAAATAATGATGCTTGTTCACTCATGCTGAGCTTCATAGCCCATGCAAAGCATTAGGTCAAATATAAGATGTGCTTATTTTTTGGCGCAAAGCTTTTTGCCTTGGTATTATTCACATCTTTTTACGTGTATCTTGATCAATTTCTGCACGTAATTGCTGTATAAATGGGTGTATGGAGGTATATTCTTGGCCATACTCTAAGTTAAAATTATAATCAAAATCGGCAGGATTTTTACCTTGGTTATGTTGCAAAAGAGTTTCTAGCTTATCAAGCCCTTTCACAAGCTTTGCCTCAAGGCTTTGACCATATTCATAATCATCCCACAGCGCCATAAGCTCTGCACAAAGCTCTGCAGGCAATGCCTTACACAGCGCCAGCATACCTTGCCTTTCGACGCGAGCTTTATCTTCCTTGGGGGCTTGAACAGGCGCTGGAGTATCACCGCACACGGCCTCCGCCAAATCATGCACAAGGGCAAGTTTGAGCATTTTATCAAGCTGAGCTGTTTTAAATTCAGCATGTAAAATTAGTATCATAAGGCAAAGACGCCAAGTATGCTCTGCACTACTTTCGCGTCGTCCGCTACTCGTATGTGCAGAGCGAAGCGTATCCTTTAACTTTTCTGCCATGCGCAAGAAAGTTAAGATTTTTGTCATATTATCAGAATTCATATTTTAAAATCGTTCTTTTTCGTAAGTCTATGCTTTATTTTCCAATCGACGGCGCTCACTGGGGCTCACAAGATAGGTATAGAGCGTGCGCTTTAACTCATCAATATCAATGGGTTTAGACACGTGTGCATTAAGCCCAGCGGCAATGCTATTTTGTCTATCTTCGTCCATAGCATTGGCTGTCATGGCAATAATTGGCACAGTGCGAGCGTCTGTCTTGTCGCTACTACGTATAAGCCGCGTGGCATCAATGCCATTCATAACAGGCATACGCATATCCATAAAGATGACATCATAGTCCTTTTCTAGGAACATACTCACGCCTTCTTTTCCGTCATTGGCAACATCTGTTTTAAGCCCAAGTCCATCAAGCACAGCCAAGGCAACTTCTTGGTTAATGAAATTATCTTCCACCAAAAGTGCAAGCTTATCATCATAGCGCATATCAGTCCAAGGCCCTATGGAAACCAAATCGTCTTCAGTTGAGTGGACATACTCATCAAAGCGTACCTTGAAGCTAAAAATACTGCCGCGCCCCTCTTCACTGCTCACCGAAATTGAACCGCCCATAAGCTCCACAAAAGCCTTACAAATGGAAAGTCCAAGGCCTGTGCCGCCAAAGCGACGAGACGTTGAGGTATCGGCCTGTGAGAATGGTTTGAAAAGTTCGCCAATCTGCTCCTTGGTCATACCAATGCCCGTATCACTGATTTTGCAATGCACAAAGACTTTACCGCTTTCTGTGCTTTCAGCCCAAGAGGCAAGAGTGATAGTGCCATTTTTTGTAAATTTACTTGCATTTCCAAGTAAATTAAGCAGAATTTGTGAAAAACGTAAAGAGTCGCCCTTAACAAATTGTGGCACGTTGGGATTAATATTTAGCTTAAGAGCAGTTTTATTTTCCTCAGCACGAGGCAAGATAAGCTCTTGCACTTTGTCTATGGTTTCATGAACATTAAAGGGTTTATTTTCAATGGTCATGGCGCCAGCTTCAATACGTGAGAAGTCCAGAATATCGTTAATGATACCAAGCAAAAGCGTGGCTGAAGACTGGATCTTGTTAAGGTAGCCCAGTTGCTTTTCTGAAGGATTTTCATGTATGGCAAGGCGTGTCATACCAAGAACGCCATTCATGGGCGTACGAATTTCGTGACTCATACGTGCCAAGAAGTCGCGTTGAGCTTGGTTTGCCGATTCAGCCGCCATGAGTGCTTTGCGTGCTGTTGTGTCGGTGCACACACGTAAGTGCACTACGCGTCCATCATGCCAATGGATAAGACGATCTGAAATCAAAAAGTCTTTTTTAATTGAACTTATGTGCTCTTCGTGATGCTGCACGGTAAAGTTAGGCTCGCCTTTTTCAAGGAAGAGCATTTTTTGGGCAGCATTGATGGAGGGTTCTGTTTTATTATACAGGGCTTTATAGCGAGCCTTGGTTTCAACTTCAGATATTTCCCAAAGCATGGTGGTGTAGGGATTAGCATAAATAACACTGCGCGTTCTTGGGTCATATACAGCTATGCTCACCTCAATATTATTCATAACACTTTGCAAAACACTGATGGCACGAGCGCTTTCTTCGGTAGCTTTACCAATATTTTCAGCCATATCATTGATGCTTGTAACCACATCCCCAAACTCACCGCGTATGGACGGGATGCGATAGGTCAGATCACTTTGCAAATTGCGCACGCCATCAATAACATTGTTCATATCGCGCACCGTACGCATGGATAGGAAAAACAAAATACTGGCGGTAAATAAGAAGCACACTAACAGCAAAATTTGTGTTTCAAAGGTTAGCTCAGAAATTTGCGCCTGCACGTCAGTTTCTAGCTCATTGGCCCAAATATACCCAATAACCGTTCCATTTCTTTCAAGAGGATACATGGCATTCATAATTTCGCCGCGCACCATAGTCCCATGCACTACAGCGGGATCTTTTGTGCGCATAACCTCTCGACCGGGATGTTCTTCGTCAATTGTTACACCCACCGTATCTTTATATTCCTCGGAAGGAGCATAGGCTACAATGGCATCAAGAGCCAAACTGTAATAGCCCACGGCTAAACCTGAGCCTTCGGGAATTATGCTGTCAGCAACCTTGGTAAGCTCTCGATTGAGTATAGTGATTTTTTCTTCTCTATCTAATTCTAATGCGTTATTCTGTTTAAGAATTTCCGTAAATCCACCCTTTCCAAGCATAGTATCGAGCACATGGGTAATGGACAAAAGTTTATTTTGCTTTTCCGTTAAGAGGGCATTTTCAATCATATTCATGCCTACTTGTGCTACCAAAAGAAAAGGTACGTTCACAAGGACAAGCAAAATCACACTTACTTTAAATTGCCAAGAAAATCTAAATTTAGTCATAAGTCATCATCCTAGTGATATGGTGAAATTTACTATGGCGTATTAACATAAAAAAAATGGAAAAAAATCAAGCTTTACTTCAAATGTAAATACTTTGAAGGAAGAGAAATAGAAATGTGAACCAGACGTACAAGCCAAAAATGCGTTGAATTTGGCGTACAATAGTATAAAAAAACCTTTTTGTCCAACATTAATCTTTACCAAAAAAATCGTAAACAAAACAAGAAAAGAAGAAATAAAATCCAAAGCAAACTCAGCATAAACAATTATTTTTATAAATAATTATCTGCTTGTTTTTTTATCTAAGGTGGTTTATGTTGGTAGTGCTTTATCTCCATTTTTATATATTGTGGATTTTGACTAGGCATATTTGCGATTTATTATTAATAATCTTAGGGTTTTAGCATGAAAGACATTAGCGCAAAACACAGAATACTCCTTATTAGCTTAGGTTTAGTCTTGTGCTCCATGTTGCTCGCCGGCATGGGTTATGTCTTTATGCGCACCTTAGAAAACTCCTATGAAGATCAAGCCTATGCAACTTTGCACGGATCTTCGGCAAGCGTTGCCCACGCCCTTTATACCGGAAGCATTGATGCGCAAGAATACCTACAGACCACTGCTCATAACTTTGCGCACAGCCTAGAAAATGATCCCTCAAAAAATACAGATAAAAACCTACAAATGGCCTTAAAATATGCAAGTAAATACAATTTCTTGGGTTTTATTGACAATTCAGGAAAGATGTATCTCGCTGGCCTGGCTGGCGCCAAAGTTTATTTTGATGACGTTACCAAAAAAAATCTTATGCTGGGAGACAAAAGTCTTTATGCTCTTGGCTATATCGACAATGTGGGAACATATTTACTATTGCACACAGCTCCCGTAGTTTATGAAGGCAAGCATTATGGCTTACTTTTCAGTGGCATGGGACACTCCAGCATGCGCACACTTATTTCCCTACAGCCTCTGCATGACGGCATACGCTATTCTATTCTAGATACAAGCGGCGTTATCCATGGGGGCACAGCGCCCTTTATTTCCGCTGGAGAAAATATGCTGGACGTTTGGGATGCTTCCCCAGGCAATTCTTCTTCAGTGCTTCGTCGCATTGCCCAAAGCCTAAAGATAGGCAGAAAGGACTTTGAAAAAATCAGTGTACAGGGCGTTCCCTACTACATGAGCTTTACCCCCACCCTCAATAACAGATGGATGATCGTGGCAAGCATGCCTGAATCAGAAGTTATTAAGCGTTTGTCCGGTGTTATTTATGTGGTAGTTGGGGCTGCCATTGTGTGGTTTGTCTTTTGCGGCCTTGTTTTATATTTTATTGTGCGCATACAAGCCAAAGAGCGCAAAAATGCAGAGCATTATGCCAATCGTTTGCAATGGCTTTTTGATGAAATCCCTTGTGGCGTTGTACGCTTTAAAGATGATGAAAATTGGACCGTACTTGAGTATGGACGCTCGCTCTTGACCTCCCTTGGCATCACGGAAGAAGAAATACGCGTAGAGTATGGTAGCAACTGGAGCAAGATGATTCACCCCAAAGACCTTTGGAATGTGAAACAAAACTTACAAGCCTTATCAGTGAATACCCATGAGCACACCATCCTAGAATATCGCTTGCTTCTTAGTGAGAAAAAAACCGTATGGGTTTTGGAAACAACGCGGGTCATGGAAGATTCCACTGGGCGCTGGTATTGGAGCATCATTACCAATATTACCGAGCGTAAAAAGAGTGAATTATACAACCAAAAAACTTCAGAACGCTATAAACAAATTTTTGAAAATTTTGAAAAAATTCTCTATGAATACGATTGGGCCAAAAAAGAACTGCGCACAACTCAGCAATTTTTCAAAAAATTTGGCTATCCATTGCCGGATATGAGCGCCGACTATTATACAGTTGACATGAGCATCATTCACCCCGATGACATGGAAAACTTTAATGACATGCAATTTGCTTTGCAAACCGGTAAAAAGACAGCAGAAAATTTAGTACGCATCAAAGATGAACAAGGCTCATGGTTTTGGTGTCAAATGCGCCAAAACTCTTGGGTTGACCATGATGACAACTCAGTGAAGGCCATTGGCGAAATCAAAAACGTGGACGAAGAAACACGCTCATTGCAAAAACTACGTGATGATGTACAGCGCGACGCCTTCACCGGATTATACAATAAAATTGCCACCGCAGAACTTATTGAGCGCGAACTTACACTTGAAAGCACTCAAAGAGGCGTCTTGTGTATTGTGGACGTGGACAACTTTAAGCAAGTCAATGACAGCCTTGGCCATGCTCGCGGCGATGCCGTTATCAAGGACATTTCCAGTGGACTTTCGCGTATTTTCCGTAGCGATGACGTGGTGGGCAGAATTGGCGGTGACGAATTCCTTGTCTATATTAAAAACATGCCGAAACTTGGGGCATTACTTGTAAAACTTGACAATGTGCTGAAATTTTTCCGTCAAACTCTCGAAGACGATGGCGTTGAAGTGGAAATTTCTTGCAGTATTGGTATTGCGCTTTTCCCCAAGGATGGCAACACCTATCAAGAATTGTATAATCGTGCCGACAAGGCTTTGTATCGTTCCAAAAAACGTAAAGGGATTTACACTTTTTACGATTCAAAAATTGATGTTTAGGCAAAAATTGATTACAATTTTCTTTCAAGCACTGCTATATTCAGAAATCCGTCGGAATAACACATTACAGCAACTTACAAAAAGTTCTTGTAGGGTGATGAGTGCTTTCAAGGAGAATACATGCAGGTAACGGATGTTCTTATAGGATGCGGGGTGGGCATTGCCCTTGCAATCTTAAGCTATTCCGTTGGCGGGCGCCTGCGCAAAGCGTACTTTTTTTATAAGCAAAAAAAAATGAAAGCGCGCATTGTGCAAAAACTTATGCACCTTGCCCTAGCCCAGCGCAGCACCTTCAGAATCGAAGTCCTTGATGGCGACTTTAAAGGCTTTACAGGTGAAGCGGTCTGTAACACTGCGGGAAAAAATAATTTTATATTACAAATTGTAGATACTTTTGGCGCACACCAGTGGACAAATGTGCCAATACGTATGTTCTTTCCCATCAATCAAAAAGGCAAGATTTCTTTCTATCATTTTACATGCGTAGCCCATGAAAGCATGCGCAAATCCAGCTTTACCGAACTTGTCCTTGCCTTACCCGATGCTATTGAACCAGGGCAAAACCGTGAATCTTTGCGCTTTTCTCCCCCTAAAGATCGGGTGCTTGCCCTTGGCATGTGGATTTTAAATGCCTCAAAGCCTCTCCCTACGCATAAAAAAGACCTAGCTAAACCCCAACTGACATACACAGCTAAAGGCAATAATGACATGGGGCTAGATAATATTTCTGCCGGCGGTATGTGTGTTTTCATCCATGAAAGGCAAATGTGGGAACGCTCCAAATATATGAAGCCCGGAGCGCACTTGCTCTTTTTGGTAGTCCTTGCTAACAAGACCAAAGAAGCACCACCTCCCAAAGCAGAAGCCGAAGGGGGAAAGCAAGAAGCAAAAGAGGCGCCGGTTCAAAATAAAACCATGTCCTTTTGGCTTTCTTGCCGAGTGCGGGCGCTTTTGCATATAGAAAAAGAAAATTTTTGGCGAGTATGCTTGCAATTTGATGCTTGGTCACTTATTGAAGGTGAAGTTAGCACTATCGAATGGTTTCCTGCTGACAGCACCAAGAGTGTACCCCCATTATCAACATGGATAATGCGCACTCACCTTGAAACTGTGAAGAATTTGTAAAAAATATAGCGGCAAAAAACACTGTGCAATATTGAGAAAGCTTTGCTCTTTTAATTTTTGAAAAAGTGTTGTAGCTTTGCCTTTCATTAACCTTAACCTTGGAGGATCGCTTGGACGGAGGTTCAGACAGTACTCTCTGGTCACGACTCACAAAGCTTTTTCGTCGTGACGATGATGAATCATTAGAAAAAGCCATTTTAGAAGCTCGCGCCGACGGCGAAGTGGCCGCAGACGAAGAGTCCATGCTCTTAAGCATTTTGCGCATTGACGAATTACAAGTGCAAGATGTCATGACACCGCGCATGGATATTGACTGCGTGCCTACACAAACGCCCCTAATGGAAGCGGCGCAATGCATCATAAATTCAGGGCATTCCAGAATCCCTGTATATCATGACACGCGCGATAACATCATTGGCATTGTTCATGCCAAAGATTTGTTGCGTGACCTTATCAGCCAACACGAAGTACATATTGTGGTGGATTCCATCATGCGCGAGCCTTTCTTTGTGCCCGAAACCAAGGGTGCTTTAGAATTATTGCAAGAATTTCGCACAAGTAAATTTCATATTGCCATTGCACTAGACGAATATGGTGGAACTTCCGGCCTTGTGACCATTGAGGACGTGCTGGAAGAAATTGTTGGCGACATCGAAGATGAACATGATGCTCCCAAGGAAGAAGATATTCGCGTTCTTGATGGCTATCGCTTCGAATTGACGGGCCGCGCCTATTTGGAAGACCTCGAAGAGCTTGGCATAGAAATTACTTCCGATGAAGTAGACACCATTGGCGGCTATTTGAGTTTGCAAGCAGGGCATGTGCCCACTGAGGGCGAAGTCTTTGATATTGAAGGCTGGACCTTTGTGGTAAAAGAAGCCGATGTAAAGTTTATCCGGCGTATCTTTGTAGAAAGAACAGCCGAAGCACCCACTGCGGATTGAGAAGATATGTCGCGCAGCTTGCCTCATGTCTTACCACCATGGTATGCGCGCATAATCCCCTCAAAACCCATAATGCTCTGGGGTCTTGTGGGTATACTTGCCCTTTGGCTTGGATATCCCAATGACCTAGTGCACATTCCCTTTGCGGTTTTGCTTTTTCCTGTGGCCTTGGTTGCCATGGCTGCAAAAGCTCAACGTGCGGGTGAAGCCTTTCGCCTTGGCTGGCTTATCAGCCTTCTTGGCAGTGCGACCGCGCTGTATTGGCTCACCATTCCGGTGATGCAAGTGGGGGGATTACCAATCTTTTTGGCAATTCCCTGCACCTTGGCCATTGCCGCCTATGTGGGTTTATATGGTGGTGTGTTTGCACTGGCAAGCTTTCGCCTTGGCAAGGTTTTACCGCACAGGCCACTGCAGCGCATTCTTGCACTTGCCTGCCTTTGGTATGGGCTTGAGCTGTTGCGCTCGGTGGCCTTTACTGGCTTTCCTTGGCTAAGCTTGTCATCTGCCTTTGCACCTTTACCAATTCTAGTGCAGGGTGCATCCGTGGTGGGGGCTTTTGGTCTTTCTGCCATCTTCACCGGCATAGCCCTTTTTTTGGCAGAGAGCTTCTTGCCAAGTTATGCCCCATATAGCACAAAAACTCGCACCTTTATGGGCGGAGGCGCAGCTTTTGCGTTCATGCTCATTCTGGCATTTGGTGCCTACACTTTGCACTCTTCCCCCATGCTTCCTCTCAGTGAACAAACAACAGAGCGGGGAGCCAAGCCTTTTTGGGTAATTATGGTGGAGGGCAACGTAGATCAGAATATCAAATGGGAGCCAAGCAATCAGCGCTCAACCGTAAAGCTTTATGAAGATTTAAGCCTCAAAGCCCTCAATGATTTACAGCAGAAAGAAAATAATGCTAAGCCCTTAGTCATCTGGCCGGAAACTGCCATGCCCTTTTATTTGGATGCGCATCCAGAACTTGGGCGCAGGGTAGTTGATTTTGTGCGCAAAATACAAAGCCCCTTACTCGTGGGTGCACCTGCGGTAAATGTAGACAAAAAAGGCATCAGCCGTCCTTTCAATCGTGCTTTTCTTTTGGCAGCCAATGGAACCCTTGCCGGTTACTATGATAAAGTACACCTCGTACCCTTTGGCGAATACGTCCCAAGCTGGCTTGCTTGGAATTTTTTAGATGCACTTTTACAGGGAATCGGGACCTTTACACCGGGAAAGCAGGCTAAACCCATAGCCCACGGCGAACTTGCCCTTGGGGTGCTCATTTGTTATGAAGGAATCTTCCCTGACCTTGCACAAGAACGTGTGCGCGAGGGAGCCAATGTCCTGATAAATATCAGTAACGATGGCTGGTTTGGCGACTCTTCTGCCCCGAAGCAACATTTAGATATGGCAATTATGCGTGCCATTGAGCAGGGGCGCTATGTGGTGCGCTCTACCAATACAGGTATTTCGGCCATTGTGGATAATCTTGGCAGGTTGCGCCTTGAAGGTGAGCAATTTAAAGCTCAAGCCCTCACCGGCATGGCCTTGCCCCTAGAGGAAAAAAGTATTTTCCATCGTTTTTATGGTTTTATCCCATTTATTTTTTTGGTGATATTTGTATTCTGCCTTTGGCATTTACCCATTATACAAACTGTGCTTGCACGTAAAAAAAACTAAGCGACAATAATTATATGCTTCAACTTGCTGAATTGCGCACGCGCTGCGCCCCCCTTTCTAAGCGTTTTGATTCCCTTTGGGGGAGACTTTGACCTTGCAGGCTGCGAAAATCGCCTTGCGGAAATAGAAACGCAACTGACCAAGCCCGGCGCCTGGGACAATCCCGTGGCTCTGACTCCTGTTTTACAAGAAAAGCGCAGACTTGAAGATGAAGTCACACGCTTAAAGCATCTTCAAAGTTGCCATAGCGATATGCAAGAGTGGCTCAGCCTTGCCAGCGAAGCCGCAGAAAGCAACGCAGAAAGTACAGAAAGTGAAGAAGCTTTAGAGGCATTATCTGCTCAGGTGGAAGCACTGAATGACTTGCTAAATGAAACAGAAATGCTTATGCTTTTGTCTGCTGAAGAAGATTTGCACAATGCCATCTTGGAAATTCATCCGGGGGCAGGCGGCACTGAATCTCAAGACTGGGCAGAAATGCTCTTACGCATGTATACGCGCTGGGCCAATTCACATGATTTTAAAGTTGAAGAGCTAGACTTTTTAAATGGCGATGAGGCGGGCATAAAGAGCGTTACCTTGCGTATCAGCGGTCCCTACGCCTTTGGTTTGCTCAAAAGCGAGCGCGGCATTCATCGGCTTATTCGCATTTCGCCCTTTGACTCTTCGGGGCGCAGACACACTTCTTTTGCTTCGGTGGACATTATACCCGATGCAGGGCAAGATATACAGATTGAACTTAAAGACGCAGATTTACGCTTTGATACTTTTCGTTCCAGTGGCCCCGGTGGCCAAAGCGTTAACACCACAAGCTCAGCTGTGCGCGTAACGCATATTCCCACAGGAACCGTCGCCCAGTGCCAAAACGAAAAGTCACAGCATCACAATAAAGAAACGGCCTTACAAATCTTACGGGCGCGTTTATATGACCTTGAACTGCGCAAAAAAGACGCTGAGCGTCAAGCGCAATATGCCGATAAGGAAAGTATAGCCTTTGGCAGTCAAATTCGTACATATACTTTGCACCCTTATCGCATGGTAAAAGATCATAGAAGCAATACCGAAATGGGCGATGTGGACGCTGTGCTCAATGGACGCATAGATATTTTTCAACGTGATTACCTTTTATATCAACATGACAAAAAATAACAGCAACACACAAAATGGACAGGTCGGCCCACAAGTGGTGGAAGCACTTATGGATGAGCTGTTGGCGACACAAAGGGAGCTTGTTATGCGCAGTAATAAAGATACAGCCTCTTGCTTTATCATTGCAAAGCTCGTGTCCAACGTAGACAAGGACACTTGGGATGCTGTGTGCGCCAAGGATCTGCCGGAGGGCTGGTGCGCCCTTGAGCTTGACCCTACCCTAGCCAAAACGTCGGGCTATGCCCCCCATGATTCAACAACGCACTCAGCGCATATGGTAGGCCATTTGCTCCTAGCGGCGTCATTTTTTAAGCAATTAGAACAAGAAAATGTACGCGCAAAACGCAGTGGCACTTCCCTTGCATTGGTACATTTTGGTATGCAAAATTTGCAAGACAATCTTGAAGAAGCAACGCACATTATACACGAAGCTTTGCAGCAGCACGGTGCAGGGTGTGATACCTTGGGTATTTTGGATACCCAAAGCTTTGCCCTAATTTTGCCCGGTGCCAAAGCCTTTAAAGCACAGAGCATTGTGGAAGACATACTTGCTTTTTGTCAGCAAAAGAAACTTAGCTTACGCGCTGGCATTGCTGTGCATTTGGGTTCAGAATGCTCAGTGAAAGAATTTTTAGAGCATGCTCGTGCGGCTTTACACAGCGCCGAGCAAGAGCAAAAAAATATTTATGTATATAAAAAACCAAGCCAAAGAATAGATGACGAGCAATCTCTTGTGCATAGCCACGAAAAGCTCTTTCTCTTTGGCAAAAGTGATGAGGTCTAATATGTCAAATACAACTATGAGCGTTTGTGTTATGAGCGGTAA
>CAYJHU010000025.1:0-14746 GCA_964369655.1 uncultured Desulfovibrionaceae bacterium
TTATTAAAATAAATTTGGTTTTTTTTTTTTTTTGCTGGGTGTGTGGTTAATATTTTTTTTAAAAAAAATTACCCCCCCCCAAAAATGTATTAATCAAAATTCATCCATAAAAAACTGACGTAATTTTTCTGTTTCTTGGAGGGCATCTTCCCAGATGGCAGGGCAGATTATGTGAGCGTGCGGTAGGAGTAGACTACCGTGATGTAAAAGAAAGGATTCGTTTTCAGAGACTTTTTTTTGTGTGTAGCGGATATCGTTAAAGAGCGCAAAGCCTGCGTGCGCGGCATGGGCGCGGATTTGGTGGCGTGCGCCTTTATGAATGCAACATCCCATAAGGCTCAGCTCTTGCGGCTGCTGCTTGGGAAAGCTTGGGAAGTAAGCACAAAGCGCTTGATATTCAGCAGGGCTAAGGTGGCGGATGGGGGAAAAGTCCGTGTGTCGCAATTGGGGTGCGTTTTCTGTTAATACTTTGGTAACTTTGCGTTTATCTGTATCAAGCTGTGCGCGTATGCATATTTTTTTAGGATGCCCTTGTACTAAAGCCACATAGCGTTTTTGGCACAATCCCTTATCTTCCATGTCTTGCCAAGTGAGGGCAGCGGCTTGAGAGCGTGCTGTTACAAGTATCCCTGAGGTTTGAGCATCTAGCCTATTGCAGAGAAAGAGCTTCCCGTATTTGTTTTCTTGTTGTGTAAGCCAAAGCTCAAAACTTGGCTTGCCACCGCTAATATGTGCACTATGCAGGCCGCAGGGCTTATTAAAGAAAAGCCAATCTTCATGGCGAGTAATAAATGTTGCATGAGATTTTGGAGAGAGCTGGGGCTGCGCTGAGTTTTCCAAGTCTTTGGGGATAAGTGTAATGCTGTCACCTGCTTGTACAGGAGCACCGGCCTGCGCTTTGCGTCCTTGCAGATAGATGTGATGCGTTTTCCATAGTGCTTTTCGCTCGCGCGATGAGAGTTTTGGAAAGTGTTCGTGCAGGGCCTTATCAAGGCGCATGCCGGCAAAGGCTTGTGTGACAAGAAAGGATGGAGGCATGTTATACCACACGCGTGTGGAGTGATTTGTTTTTTGGCCTCAACGTTTTTTATCCTTTTCCGTCAGAGTTTCTATAACCCCTTTATCGTCTTTTTCGGTGCGCAAGACTTCATCAATATTGATAGTATCAATATCTGCATTATGTAAGTATATACTGGGGCTTGTGGTATTAGGATATTCAAACATACTGGCTTCTTCTCCTGCATAGGTGAAGAGGTTTTCATCTGTGTCTGATATGATTTTCTCAGTGTAGGCGCTGTCAATATTGGCAATTTGTGTAGTATCATTTACTGAATGTTCTTGATAATCTGTTGGCATTCCGTGCAAAGCAGCAAAGAATACTTTACCCAAAAATATCTGTTTGTTGATGCTAAATTTAGGTAACTTGTCGTTTTCATAGGCTGCATAAAAATCAATAAAAGTAAGTTTTGCCTTATCTTCAAATGTGATGACGAGGCTGTCGTCTTCACGCGCTAGCAGAGTATTTGCGGTATCAAAGTTGAAAATAAGCAGGTCATCTGCATGCAAGGCAATGTTTTTTTGTGCATTGGCAGCAGGTTTTTGTACTATAATTTCAGCCATGGCATAATCCGTATTGGTTTATTAGGTATGCAAGGAGTTACTGGTGCATGTGACACAACAAGTTTATCGACATTTTTAAAAAATACATTATGTGTGGGGTGTGATGTCATGATGTTTTTTCATGTGAGCAAGCTGAAGAGATTAAGCAGTAGATGTTGAAAAAGACCCACTCATGTTTACGCTTTGATAGTTATCAATCCGTATAGTACTTGTCAAGCGCCTTGAAAATTGTGCAAAAAAATAGGCCATAGTTTTCACTATGGCCTATAATTTTTTAACTAAACAGATTAGTTCTGCGGTGCTAATTGCTCTGCAGCCATGATGGGTTTAATGAGCACAGAGTCAGCAGCGATGTTGAGTTCTGGCAAAAGAAGCCCGGCTAAAGCATAAAGACGGTATGTGCTGATGAGAATGTTGGCTCTTGCAGTAACCATTTGTACTTCAGAGTTGTACAATTCACTTTCAGCGTCAAGCACGTCAAGTAGTGTACGTTGGCCGATAAGGTATTGCTCCATATAGGCATCACGAGTTTGAATGTTATACACGATGGCTTTTTTGTGGAAAGCTAATTGTGTGATGGCAGTTCTGTAATCTGTCCAAGAGTTTTGGATGTCAAGCTTAAGGTCGTCCATGAAGTTGTAAGCAGTTTGACGTGCTTCACGGATACGAGCAGCAGAAGCTTTAGAAGCGGCAACGTCTGCGCCACTGTTGTAAAGATTCCAGCGAACAGTACCAAGAGCGTCAAAGCTTGCGGTATATTCTTGTCCACCATATTCATAACCATTATTGCTAAAGCTAGGGCCTACTTCAAGGTTAATAGTAGGATGGAAAGCAGAATCGGTGAGTTCCTTCTCGGCTTGAGCAGTGGTCACGTCTTCTAAGTAAGCAATAATTTTAGGGTTGTTTACTCTTGCAAGAGCAAGAACTTCCTCAGGAGTAGCAAACATCTTTAAAGGTTGTTTAACAGAACCAAGTGAACTTGGCACAGGAAGTTCAGTTAAACGACGGTAGGATGCTTCGCCCTGAATAAGAGAAGATCTTGTGTCTTCTAATGTAGACTGTGCATTGATGAGGCGACCTTGAGTTTGGGTCACGTTGGCAAGCACTTCAGCACCGGTGGACTCACGGTCACGGGTAAGTGCTAAAATTCTTTGGTGAATTTTAACGTTTCTTTCGGCAAGAGCTAAGTTCTTGTGGCGCCAAATAAGGTCCACGTGAGCAATGATGCCGTCAAGGGCAAGGGTTGTTGCATTGTCTATAACGCGAGTTGAAACCGAGCGAAGCAAGGATTCGCTGGAGCGAACACGGCTACGAGTGGCAAAGCCGTCCCAAATGGGCTGGGTTAATAAAAGTTGAACTTGTCCAGTTCCAAAAATGTACCTGGACTTACCGGTAGGGCGGGTGCTGACATCACTCCTGTTGGTAAAGCCAACGCTACCTGATAAGTCAACTCTTGGGCCATAGCCAGCACGTGAAACATCAAGTTCGTGCTTAGCAACTTCGCGATTTTCTTGTAGAATTTTGAGTGCTTTGTGGTTTGCAAGTACAGCGTCAACAGTTGTTTTTAAGCTAGTTTGGGAGCCGTCATTGCGGATATCAACAAATTCGTAGGGTCCACCTGTAACATCAGAACCTCTTACATCTCTGTATGGGCTGTTGCCGCCAAGATCTCTAGAGACGACACCAGCGCCTTGGGCGTCATTGGTAAGCCCGGGCACAAGAAATAATAGTGCCATAGAAGCAATAAGTGATTTACGTAACATAAGTTTTACCTTCCTTATGGTTTTAATTTAACCTCGTGAAGCGAGTATAAAATTTTTTATTTCTTTTTGCAAGAAAAAGAAGGAAAATTTTTAAGAAATTTATTCCATTATTACAATGGTTAAGATGCTTTTTCGAAAAAAGTTTTTCAAAAATAAGTCTAGAAAAATAGTATAAATTCCTTAAAAACAGCCAAGAATATTTTTCAAAAAAATATAACCTGCATAAAATAATAGTTTTTTTAGAATTTCTTATTTTCGTGCTTACAGATCCTTTGATTTTAGAAATTTCACAGCTTTTTACAAGGCAAAATAGCTACTGCACCAAAAAATTATACTAGGTGGCAACGTACTTTATGCTGAGGCACGATCTCTTTAAGCTCAGGTACGGAGGCAGTGCATTCTGTTCTTGCTTGTGGGCACCTTGGATGAAAGCGGCAACCACGAGGGACACTGTATAATAATGGAACACTTCCGTCAATAGTTGGCAAGCGTTTTTCTTCCATACTATGTTTTGTGGGAGAAGCGTTAAGTAATCCTTGGGTATAGGGATGACGGGGATTGGCAAAAAGTTCGTTGACATTGGCATATTCTACAATTTGCCCTGCATACATAACGCCCACCTTATGTGCCATTTGGGCAACTACGCCAAGATCATGCGTTATGAGCATGATGGCACGTTGCTCATTTTGTACCAGCTCTTGTAAAAGGGTGAGGATTTGCCATTGAATGGTAACATCAAGAGCCGTTGTGGGTTCATCGGCTAAAAGTAAAGCGGGTGAACATGCAAGGGCCATGGCAATGACAATACGTTGGCGCATGCCACCGCTGAGCTCATGGGGGTAGTTGTTATATCGAGTTTCTGGTGCGGGAATGCCCACTTGGCGAAAAAGTTCAATACAATGCGCCTTAGCTTCTGCCTGAGATTTGTTGTGATAGAGTCTCACGTGCTCAGTGCATTGTTCGCCCACACGAAATACGGGGTTAAGCGCGGTCATGGGTTCTTGAAAAATCATCCCAATTTTTTGTCCGCGCAAAGTGCGCATCTCTTTTTCTGAGAGGCTAAATATCTCTTGTCCTTGCAAAAATACCTTTCCACTTAGGCTGGTATTTTCCGGTGTAAGGCGCATTAAGGCTTTGGCAGTCATACTTTTTCCGCAGCCGGACTCTCCCACAAGGCAAAAAATTTCTCCTGCATTTATGGAGAAGTCTACATTACTTACGGCGTCAAAGGTGCCTTTTTCGGTATGAAAAGTAACGCTTATATTTTCGGCGCGTAGTATGGCATTGTCATGCATTTTATTTTTCCCAGAATTTTTTTTCATTCTTTTTAGATGGTTTAATCACTTTTTTCTTTTCTTTTCTTTCTATAGTCTTTTCTGGTTTTTTTGGCAATGTAGGCGCTTGGGTTTTAGTTCTTGGTCTGTAGCTACTTTCTGATGAATAATATGCTCTTTGCTCACAATGTTCCAAAATAAAGGCGCCAGATTTTCTGTCTACGGGGGTGTGCTGGTCTGGGGCATAGACATCGGCTAGTGCGCCAGAGGGCAAATGTTCGGCACTTTCAAGAAGGGCTAAACCTTCTTCGCAGCAGGCATAGCGCGCATAGCCGCGAACGCCGGGAACGCGAAAGGGAGCTGAGATAATTCTTGCTTGTGCGTATCGTGTGCTGTGGGTGGCTTCCTCGTGTTCTGAATTTTGAGCCATATTCTTTAATAACACAAAGGAGAGGCTAAGCGCTTCTTTGCGTAAATGGGCGGAACGTGAAAGGTCATTGAGCCAAGCCGGACTTCCTTGTGTATCAAAAGTAAAGTGGCACCACGTTTTAGAATCTTGCAAGGGGCATAATTGTGTGGGGTGCGGGCAAGGGCTTGTGGGGTGAAGGGCATATTCTTGCGCGGCTTCTCGCAGTGCTACAATGGTTTTTCCGCCAAGGCGTGTGCCAGGCTCTACAAAAAGTAGGCGTGCATCCGGGGCATGGACTGTGGAATAAAGTTTTTCCACAAGTTCTTCAAGGCGTTCTTCCATACTTTGTCCTTGCCTTGCCTTAAGCTCATTGCAGACATTGGCGGCGCTGATAAGCCATGGCACTCCATCAAGTTTATGTAGTTCAGATATGGAAGCTTCGAGCTGACAGCGACGTGTGACAATTCGCCATGGGCTGTCCTTGCCGGCAAGATTTTCAAATATTTTTTGTCCCAATTGTAGCGGCTGGGGTGAAATATCCGTACATAAAATAGTGAGGGGAATGTCATGCCATTCTGGCTTTGCAAACCACAAAGCTAAAGGCACGGACAGGGGGCCGCTTCCCATATCCATAAAGATGCGGGGCTGCAGCTCACCATTTTTTTTGCTGGGAATGGGATGTGGGGCTGGGAGTTTTAGCCCATGCAAAAGACGCGTTAAGCGTATAATATTCCATGGTAAAAAATACCATACATAGGCTGCGGTGAAGCGCGGTGCACTCCAGTAAGGTTGTTGCATGAGCGAGCGTTCACTGGTCAGACGAGTGGAAAGCTCTTCAATGGCATAGGGGAGTTGCTGATGATGCTTATTCTGCATTGGTAAAGATTTGCGCAAAACGTAAGGAAGGTCTTGTAATGCGTGGCAAATATGACGTGGTAATGGCAAAAAAAGTTCTTGCATGGTTATCCTTTATAGGAAAAAGTCATATGTTGCATAAACTTTTCCGTAAAATGTTGATCTTCGGTGAGGCTCACTAGAGTAGAATGCATGCTGATTTTTTGCAATGTATTCCGCCACTGTGGCTTCAATAATAAGGCGCATGCGCCCTCAAGAGCGCTATTGCCCACCACTCTAATGCGTTTGCTGGCGCCGAAGGGCACAAATCCCAAAGCTTCAAGGTCTTGCAAGTGTACATGACTGCCCATGGCTCCGGCAATATATATATGTCGCAATGCGCTGGGGGCAAGCTCTGCTTTGTGTAATAAGGCGTGCACAGCCAAGGAAAAGGCCGCTTTTACCTTAAGAATCTCTTCAATATCGCTGGCTGCAATATAAATAGGACTAGCCTCTCCCCACAAAAATACAACATGTTCTCCATTTTCTTCTTGTAATTGACGAATGTTCTGCATAATTTTTTTCTGCAGGGGAGATTTGCAGGGGATATTTAAGTTAAAGGTGCCGTCGTGCCCAATGACCCCGAGCTTTAAAAGAGCATGAATAATGGAGAGGTAACCAGTGCCACAAATTTTCTCGGCGGGGGCATCGCCTGTGGTTTCGGCATGCAATCCTCTTGGATCAAGGCGCACGCCCGTGACAATACCACAACTACCATCAACCATATGCCCAAAGCGCAAGCCAATGCCCTCAAGGCTTGGCCCCATGGGCACGGAGGTTATAAGAATTTCCTCTTGGCTAAGTGCCAAAATAAATTCTCCATTTGTTCCTAAGTCCGCTAAGATAAATGGATATTCTACATCATTTCTTTGCAAAAGGGCAGTGTAGCCTGCGCTGATATCACCGCCCACAAAGGGCGCCATTTGCGGTGGTATATAGATGGGCGGCAAATTTGTGATGTGTTCTACGCTGTGTCCGTTTAATGGTAAGGAATAGGGCGCATGCGCAAGGGGCTCAATGTCTTTTTCCAAAAAAAGCGCAGTCATGGCCGTATTGGCGGCAAGACAGATTTCCTTAATGGGGGGTAGGGAGCTTATGATCTTTTGTAAATCTTCTTGAAGGATGTGTGCGAGTTTTTGCGCGCCATTTTCTTGCATGGCAAAACGCAAACGAGAAATAATATCAGCACCGGCGCCCATGAGAGGATTAAGGCTTTTTCCTTCTGCAAGAATCTGGCCTTTGGGTGAGAGAGCTTGCCAGCAAAGGCTGGTGGTGCCAAGGTCGACGGCCAGCAAGGCTTCGGGGGTAGTCTCAGCGATAGCTTGTGGAATATTTTTTGGTTTTTCAGCTAAATAGGGCTTTAAGTTAGGTAGCTCAAGCTCAAGAAAATCTTGTCCGTCAAAAGCACTTTCAAGGCTGTGACGACAGGAAAGGCGCCAGCCGTCAGCAAGGGCTTCGTGTCCTAAAATAGCTACTTCGGCCTCAAGAAAGTTTGGTGGCTTAGATAAAAAACGCACTCGGCATAGGCCACAGCGCCCAAGGCCGGAACAGAGCGGCAAGGTGGCAAGTTTGCCCGAAAGCCAGATGGCTTGGGCTAAGCTTTGTTTTGTGTCTGTAATGCTTGGAATAATGTCTATGGCAGCGTCACAACCTTTACACCAAAGACGGATGCTTTTGGTCGAAAGGGCGGCAGGCTGCGGCGAATGTGCGCTGTTGTCCATACTCCCATATACAACGCAGTATGACTTTGGTCAAATGGCAAATGTTGGTTCAAAAATTGCAAAGTCAAAATTATGGCTTGTTTGTTAAGTCTTTGATTTTTGTTTTTTTGCTTTGTGCTGTATATTTATTGCATTTATATGCAAAAATAATTGTGCAGAGCTATGAAATATATTGACCTTCCATGGAACACTGTTTACACTTAAGTGTATTGTAAAACAAAGGGTAGATGTATGAATAAAGTTTTGGCACAAGATGAAGTAGATGCTTTATTACGTGGGCTTTCCGGCGGTGAAATAGAAAGCGAAAATGATGTTCCGGAAGATGATTCCGGCATTGTCGCTTTTGATCTGGCAAATCAAGATCGCATCATCCGCGGGCGCATGCCTGTGCTTGAAATTGTCAATGATCGCTTTGCGCGACTTTGTACCAATGCTCTTTCCAATGCACTGCGTAAGCGTGTGGAATTAAATCCTATTTCCATTGATATGGCAAAGTTTGGGGAATTTATACGCTCGCTTCCCGTGCCTACCAGTATTAATATTTTTAAGATGGATCCATTGCGCGGTAACGCAATTATCGTAGTGGATTCGCGCCTTGTTTTTGCCCTTGTGGAAAACTTTTTTGGGGGCGCAGGCTCTCAGCCCAAGGTAGAAGGGCGTGAATTTACACGCATAGAACAAGCGGTTGTGGACAAAATCATTAAAATCTCCTTGGACACGCTGGAAGAATCGTGGCGCCCTGTGCATGATGTAAAATTTGAAATGGTGCGCTCAGAAATTAACCCACAATTTGCTGCTATTGTGCCGCCTTCGGATGTGGTGGTGGTCATTACCTTTGAGGTGGAGCTTGATAATACCATTGGGAGTATGGTGGTTTGTTTGCCCTATGCGACCATTGAACCTATCCGCTCAAAATTACATGCAAGTTTTCAAACCGAACGCCTTGAAATTGACCATGCATGGGTGGCGCGCCTTAAAGAGCGCCTCATGGAAACACCGGTGGAGTTTAAGATTCACTTTGGCAATACGCAGATTACCGGCAATCAACTTTTGCGCATGCAAAAAGGTGATGTGCTTGTGCTTGATACGGACGTGGAAGATCTTTTGCCTTGTACGGTTGCCGGTGTTACCAAGTATTATGGCCTGGGCGGTACGGTTAAAGCTATGAAAGGCTTCCAAATTGTTAAAGAAATTGAGCCTCAATATACTTAAGCTTTGTATTTTATGCGGATAAATGTGTAAGGCCTTTTCCGCATAATGGATTTTATGAAAAATATCGCAAATATCATCACCATAAAAAATCTTCATAAAAAGCACGTTCAAAATGGTGTTTTTTCTTTGCATGTGGATAATTTTCACGTGCAAAAAGGAGAGCTTGTGGCCTTGGTGGGGCCAAGTGGCTGTGGTAAGAGCACAGCGCTTGATTTGCTCTCCACTGCCCTTGAGCCGGATGTAGATCAAAGCACACCCGACGCCAGTGAGTTTTCCTTCACCCCACAATTAATGCGTTTGAATGTTCTAGAATTATGGAAAAATAAAGCACAAGCAACTCTTGCCAGCCTGCGCCAAAAGCATATTGGCTATGTACTACAAACGGGGGGCTTGCTTCCCTTTTTGAGCGGCTATGATAATATTTTGCTCTCATGCCAAAGTGCTGAGCATGTAGATGGCATAGCAGAACTTGCGAGTGTCCTTGATATCGCGCATTTATTACAAAAAAAACCGGCACAAATGTCGGTTGGGGAGCGGCAAAGATTTGCCATAGCACGCGCCCTTATTCATAAGCCACAGCTTATTCTTGCCGATGAGCCCGTGGCCTCACTTGATCCTTATAATGCGCATATGGTGCTGGAATTATTTGTGGCAAAAGCCAGAGAAAATAATATTTCGGTGGTTATGGTCAGTCATGCACCGGCCATGGCGCATGCGGCGGGATTTCGTTTAGTGCAGGCAAAAATCTCTCGTAAGTCACGAGAAAAAGAAGCCCAAGCCGATACTCATCACGAAGAGCATATTCATGCTTATATTGATACACATAACAGCGTTGACGTGCTGGCAGATAATAAGCTCTCGCTCAAACAGGCTGTTTTTGAAGCTATGCAAGATGAAGGAAAAAATTAATGATTACTAAATCTTGTATGCTGGCATTTAAAGACTATTGTCACGAGCGTTTGCTCTCTGTCTGCGCAATCTTATCCCTTGCAGCGGTGCTGACCCCATTACTCATCCTATATGGTGTAAAATATGGTATTATCACCACCATGACCGATAGATTGCAAAATAATCCCCATAATTTAGAAATTATACCCGTTTCCAGCGGACACTACACACAAGATTTTATCGAGAGCCTAAAGCAAAAATCGTCTGTGGGCTTTGTCATGCCCAAAACGCGCTCCATTGCAGCCACCATGGCTCTTGCCTTACAGGGAGAAACCAGTACTTTTAAGCGCGTGGTTGTTTCTCTTGAGCCTACAGATGTGGGTGACACCTTACTTGCGGCGCATGTACAGCCCAGTGCAAATCCCTCAAAAACAGCCTTTGGTGTAACGCTTTCTGCCGAAGCTGCGCGGAGGATTAACGCAAAATCTGGAATGTTGCTCGATGGTTATGTTGAGCGCACCTATGACGGTAAGGTGCAAAAAGCAAAGGTGGCGCTTTTTGTGGCGGCGGTGTTGCCCCTAGCGGTACAGCAAAGAGAAGTGGCTTTTGTGCCCTTGCAGCTTTTGGAAGCTACAGAAAATTATAGGGATGGGCGCAAGCCACAAGAAGATGCACGTTTGCCTGAAGCACAAGGCTGGACTGGAGAGCCTGCACCCAGTGAAGCGCGAGTGTATCCATCCTTTCGCCTCTATGCCGCAGATCTTGAGGGAGTCACTGAGCTTCGGGAGTATTTTATATCCGAAGGTATTGATGTTTATACTAAAGCAGAAGAAATTGCCACGGTGCAAGCGCTTAATGCCTCGCTGAATCTGATTTTTGGTCTCATTGGCACCACGGCGGCGCTTGGCTTTGTGGCATCTACTTCAAGTCATGCACTGGCTTCCGTGCGCCGAAAAGAACGGTATTTGGGGATATTGCGACTTGTTGGTTATGATACTGCAGCCATTATGGCTTTTCCGCTTTTTCAATCACTATTGACGGCGGTGCTTGGCTGTGTGACGGCTACTTTTCTATATACATGTACAGCCTATTTTATTGATTATCTTTTTCATGGCAGCTTGCAAAATGCTGTGGAAGAAATTTGTTCTATTCCCTTAACGCATTTAACATTTGGCTTCAGCCTTGTGGTGATTTTATCCCTGGTGGCAACGCTCTTTTCCGCCACCAAAGCGGCAAAAATTGTGCCTTCTGAGGTTATTCGAGATATTTAACCAGTACATTTTCAAACCCTCATGCGCCGAGAAATTTGCCTTCCCATAAGACAGCATGGCAATGAAAATTTTTTTGAAGGGGAGATTTTGTGAAAGAGACGCTTTTTCAAAAAAAATTTCTCCTCCTCAAAACCCCCAACCCTAATAAACATCCCATGATTATAAGGTGCCCTCATGCTTAAATATCCTTTTATTCTCTTCTTTCTTCTTTTTTCAACTTTGCAAGCGCACGCGGCCTTGGTGGCTAAGGGCAGTGCCAAGCTAGAGGATACTTTTAATCCTCATCCACATCGATCGGATATTATTTTGCCCATGCCTTGTAATCTTTCTATGGTATTTAAGGTGGTTGGTGTGCCTGCGCAGGGCTTTTTGTGGGATATGAGTACGCGCTTTGGTTATGATAATCCGAATAATGAACAGCGCGTCTATTATGATAGCAGACATAGTACCACTTTGGCGGCTCCTTTTTCGGCGAAGGATTTACCGCCTAAATGGAGAAATTACGCCCCAAAAGGGAATTTTTATTATTACTTTATGGCAAAATATGAAGTGACGGCCCTGCAATATGATGCTGTTATGACGGGGATGTGTGCTGGCGCAAGTGATGAAAATGCTCGACCCAAAACAGATATTACTTGGTATGATGCTGTTGAATTTTCAAGGAAATATACCGAATGGCTTTTAGAAAATAAACCTAAAAGCTTACCACGCTTTCATGGGGATACGCGCAATGTTGCATTTTTGCGCTTACCTACGGAAGTGGAGTGGGAGTATGCGGCACGGGGCGGACATACAAGCACCAGCCAAGACTTTTTGAAAAATGACATTTTTGCCCTCCAGCAAGGGGAAAAATATGAGGATTATGCTGTATTTCGTCCTGAAAATGCAACAAAAATTCATGAGCACTTGGCGCGTATTGGTTCTCGAAAGGCCAACGCGCTTGGTATATATGACTTAGCCGGAAATGCCGCGGAAATGGTGCTGGATGTGTTTCGATTTTCGCTTGGTGGTCGCTTGCATGGCTCTGCCGGGGGCTATGTGCGCAAGGGCGGAAGTTTTTTATCTAGCCTTGAAGAGATTTATCCCGGTCGGCGTGAAGAGGTTGCCTTTTTTCAACAACAAGGCGCGGTAGCCATGCGCGATATGGGTTTTCGTCTTACTATGTCGGGGATAAATACGCCGGGTGGTGATAGGCAAACTATTTTGCAAAAAGAATGGGGCAAGGCTGGGGATACGTCTGCCTTGACGCTGGATACCAAGAGTAATCCCTTGGATGAAATTAATCGCCTTATTGGGGCCACTACTTCAGAAATTGAAAAAAAGAATTATCAACATGTGCATTCTCTATTGAAGGAGAATTATATTTCTTTTGAAAGACAGCAAGCTCTGACAGCTGCTTCTGAAATACGCACCATGAGCTTTATTGTTGAAAGTATAAAAAACATTAATTCGCGTATTAATATTATTAAAAGTACTTTGCCAAAGATTATGCGCATGAAAGATGAAGATGAAGCCGCAGGAAAAAATACTCGTCATTATGATTCAGCCATAACAAAATCTCATGCAGGCATAAAAAATTTTAATGATGCCATTGCTCAATCTGTGCTTTTTTATAAAACAAAATTAGAAGATATTCGCTATATGAATCCGCGCATCGTGAATACTGCATTAAATACTGTTAAAAATGAACTTCAAAAATCTTCCGGTACTAATATTTTTGATAAAAGTTTGCTTAAAAATGTCCTTCTTTTTCAAAAACATTTAAAATTATTACATGCAAATAAATTTGATGCAGTAAGCGCGCAGCAGTTGCAAAAAGATATTTTAAAATAAAATATTAATCTGAATATTGCGTCGGGAATTTTTATTTTGTGCAACCTCTAGTGCAAAAAGTAACTTGCATCTATTAAAAAATAGCATGGACAGAGTAGTTTTTATACGGTAATGAAACTACATATAAACAGCAAATTTTGTCAATGTAACGACAAAACTCAGCTAACTTTGGAGGGAATTATGGCTATCGGCCCCTACACACATGATGAGTTTATGGAAGAGGCTCGCAAGTTTCATGGCTATCCTGCGCCTGGCTTGATTATTGGCGGCTATATGGTGGAAATGGCAAAGCGCGCATTGCCTGAGGGCACATTATTTGATGCCATTAGCGAAACCGGACAATGTCTTCCCGATGCGGTGCAATTGCTTACCGCGTGTACCATTGGTAATGGATGGATGCGCATTTATCCTTTTGGACTATACGCAGTGAGCCTTTTTGATAAACATACGGGACAAGGCGTGCGCGTGCATCTTGATGTGGAAAAACTTGCTGATTATCCGGAAATTCGTGCTTGGTTTTGCAAAGAAAAAACCAAAAAAGAGCAAGATACTGAAAAATTACAAGCCGAAATTCGTGCCGCAGGCGAAAAGATTTTAAGCATGCGCACCGTGCAAGTGCGTCCCGAAGTATTTGAACATAAGAGCAAAGGCGCAGTCACAAGCTGTCCTTCGTGCTCTGAATGGTATCCTGCCAAGGACGGAAGCAGTTGCCTTGCATGTCAGAGTGAGTCACTTTATAAATAGCCATTACGTAAAACATTTACTGAATGTGAAAATTGCTGAAAAGTTGCATCCCATGCATTTTTCAGCAATTTTTTGTTATAGTTTTCGAAATTTATACAAAAAAGATTGCGTAAAAAAATAAATAAATATTCAGAAAATTTTATTTTACCTCTTGCGAAGAATTGCCTTTTTGCAAGGCGCTTACTATACTGCTTTTTCCAATTATAATTATATATAAAAAAATATGAGCAACAAGGATAATTATGCGAGTTCAGCTTGAAAAATGCAAACAAAATGACATCTTACCGCTTGCGCTAAAAGTGAAGAATATGGATAGTGCAGGGCCAAGCCTTGCAAGTCATATGTCCCACGAAAATGTCACCCTTCCTGTAGGGACAACATTATTATATAATAACGAAGAGTTCTTTAAGGTTGTTGGGCGTATCCTTCAGCCTTTTGATGACGCGCATGCACGCCATTGTCCTTTACTATCTGCATTAACGGATATAGATGAACAAGAAATTGAGCTGAATGCAAAACGCGAAGGCTATGCGTTAGCTTGGATTACTCTGTCGGATAAAGGCGCCGCAGGACTGCGTGAGGACTTAAGCGGGCCAAGCATAGGGCAAATATTACGTGATAATTTGCCATTATGCCACGAACAAGGTTTTATTCTGCCGGATGATGCGCTTGCACTGCGCGCCTTGGTACTAGAGCTTGCCTTGGGGCAAGGCTATGATATTATTTGCACTACCGGCGGCACGGGACTTACCAAACGCGACGTGACACCGGAGGCCATGCAAGCCATTTTAGACTGCCGCTTGCACGGTTTTGAGCAGGCTATGATGCAAGCAAGTTTAGAAAAAACACCCAATGCCATGCTTTCACGTGCTATGGTGGGGACAATCAAGCGAGAAAAAGATGCTTGTCTGTGTATCAATCTTCCCGGTAGTGTTAAGGCGGTACAAGAAAATTTAGCCGCTATTCTTCCCGCTTTACCGCATGCATTAAAAAAGTTACATGGGGATAATAGCAACTGTGCGCGCTAAGGCGAAACTTTAAGGGGATTTTTTTGTGGTTTGGCTGGGGGGAAACTTTCTTGAAAGAAAGTTTCCCCCCAGACCCCCCTTCAAAAAAC
>CAYJHU010000026.1:0-14715 GCA_964369655.1 uncultured Desulfovibrionaceae bacterium
CAAAGGGGATAATCCCCTTTGGCGGTGGGTTTGGGAGGCAGCGCCTCCCAAAAAAGAAACATTAATTATTTTTTATGTAATATTTGTTCTGCCATTTTCATATGATGCACCATAAACGCATGCGCCTGCGTGACATTTCCATTTTCCATATTTTCTAATACATCCAAATGTTCTTTCATGGCTTCGCCCATACGCCCTTCTTGCTGAAGACTAAGCAGGGCAAAGTTTTGCATTCTATACATATAATTATTAAAAAGCCTTGCTAGCTCAGCATTTTGTATATATTCCACAAGCGCGGTATGGAACTCTAAGTCGCTCTCAAAGTATAATTCAAGGTTATTGGGAATGGATTTTTTTTGCTTGGCAAGGGCGGCTTTCAGCTTCTTAAAGGTTTCTTTGGCGCGTTTGCTTTTGTGATCGTTTGCTAATTGCATGGCACAAAAGCCTTCAATGGCGCTTCTGACTTGGCATGTTTCTGTAAAATCTTGCTCATTCATTTTATGTAAGCAAAAACCTTTGTTGGGGATGATATCTACGTATTTTTCTTGAGAAAGGTATTGTATGGCATCGCGCATGGGCGTTCTTGAAATGCCAAGCTCTTTTGCCATTTTTGTTTCAGAATATATGGTATCATAGGCGAGTTCTCTTTTGAGAATCATCTCTTTTAAATGCTCATATGCTTTTATCTGTAGTGAAGGCGGTTTTTGCATGATATATCCATGAATATTTTAATTTTTGTCAACTTAAAATAATACGTTAAAAGAATGAAAAAGTATAGATGAAATTTGGAGTAAAAAAATAGCAGAGTAAATTACCCTGCTATTTTTTTGATTAAAAGTTAAGAAAAACTACATGAAAAAGCTTAAGCCAACTACTATGACTGAACCTGTCACCCATGCGATGGTGGAAGTAATTGACCAAATTTTCAACTGATCTTTTGCTTCAGAAATACCTAAGGTTCTGTTTACAACCCAGAAATAACTGTCGTTGAAATAACCAAAGAAGGTAGAACCAACGCAGCATGCTAAAGCGCCAAGCACTGGGTTTGCACCAGCTGCAATGATGATAGGGGCGGTAATACTTGCGGCGGTAAGCATGGCAACAGTTCCTGATCCTTGGATAAAGCGCATGGCAGTTGAAACTACGAGCGGCAAAAGGATAATAGGAATTGCGGTTTGAGAAAGTTCTGCTGCCATAAATGAGCCAAGGCCAGAATCTTTAATAATTTGACCAAGGGCGCCGCCACCACCGGTAACAAGCATAACAATACCAGCTGCAGCCATACCTTTTTCCATTTCTTCAAGCACTTTTTTTCTTTCAAATTTACGTGCAAGTGTACCAATGGCAAGCACAAGACCAATGCCTACAGCAACAATTGGTTGACCCAAAAAAATAACCATTTCCATGTAGCCTTTGTTGTAACCAAATGCATTTGCGATTGTATTGATAAGGATGAGGATAATAGGCACAAGCAAGGGTAAGAAAGAAACCAAGGTGCCCGGCATATCTTCTTCACTCATGGAAAGTGCTTTTGTGTAATCAGGCTTTTGATGTGGCATTTCCACAATTTCACCATTTTCATCAACGATATGGCAATATTTTTTTGCTAAATAAAAGCGTGCGTATATAATACATGCTGCTGTCATGGGAATAGCAAGTAAAATGGAGTAAATAAGGAATTGACCCACATCTACACCAAAAATACCAACAACGCCAAGGGGGCCGGGGGTTGGTGGCACCATGGAGTGAGTAATAACAAGGCCTGCGGCAAGGGAAACACCCAGCGCAATAACGGATTTTTTCACTGCTTTGGAGATAGCTTTGGCAATGGGAGCAAGCACGATAAAGCCAGAGTCGCAAAAGATTGGGATAGAAACTAAGAAACCTGTTATGGCTAATGCTTCTTCTTCACGCTTTTGTCCAAACATTTTTAAGAAGGTGTAGGCCATTCTTTTTGCGGCACCGGAAATTTCAAAAATTTGCCCCATCATAACACCAAAACCGATGATGATACCAATATTTGCCAAGGTACCGCCAAATCCTGTGGTGATAGAGTGTAAGATGCCAAATTTAGTACCATTTTCAAGGGTGATTGTGGCTAGTGGCATGCCACCAACAAGACCCACAAAGATTGTTGCCAAAATTAAGGCAAGGAAAGCTTGCACTTTTGTTTTAAGTACAAGGAAAATGAGCAGTAAGATACCCACTGCCAAGCCTAATAGCATTGTCATGCCGTCTAATCCATAAACCATAAACCTACTCCTCCATCATTATATAAAAATATAATGATTTGTTATATAAAACTTTCCTTAACGTATTGCTAAGGTTTGCTTTGTTTTTCCTTCAAGTTCCCATGCAATTTTGCAACTTTCTTCTAATTCTTCTAGGTTGTAGAAAGCCTCAAGCATGTTTTTTCCGCCAACGATGGGACCGTGATTGCCGAGCAAAAAACCATCACTCTTTTTTATGACTTCAGCAAAAGATTGAAATAATTCGTCACTTCCTGGTTTTGCATATGCCACCATGCCAACACTGCCTAATTTCATTTTTAGGTAGGGTGTATATTCAGGCACGCAGTCAAAGAGATTTTCATGCTTAAGACAAGACCAAAGCGTTGAGTAAAAACTATGCGTATGCACAACTGCGCGGATATTTGAATCTTTTTCGTACATCATACGATGCAAAGGAAGCTCCTTGCTGGGCTTTTTACCGGAAATCCACTGGCCTTGTAAATCCAAAACGGAAAAGTCATCCTCTTTAAGCGTTCCAAAGCATGTTCCGCTTCCTGTAATATAGATGTGCTCATCTGTTTTGAAGCTTAAGTTAGCAGAAGAGCCGCTGGCCTTATTTCTTGCAAAAAGGCTTTGTGCAACCCAAATGGCATCTTGTAATTCAGCAAGCATGCTTACTCCTTAAACTCTTGTAATGTTAAGCGCTCTTGTAAAAAAATCTTCTTGTCCAAAGTTTCCTGACTTAAGCACTATGCGTACATTGGGGTTTGATAGGGGCATCATAACCGGTACACCGGGGGCAACGCTTTCGCCAATTTCAAAACTGGTAAAGCCAAGCTTTTGGGCAACTGCGCTTGAAGTATCACCGCCAGCCACGACAATTCTTGTAAAACCAGCATCAACGGCTCTTTTTGCCAGCTCGGCAGAAGTGTTTTCATAGGTTGCTGCAACTTTTTCTTTCATGTCTTCCGGTATGTCAGAAATATTTTCAAATGGGCCCATACTGTAGATAAGTATCTCTTTCTCTTTATTTTCTTGAATAAAATCCCAAAGAGTATCCACTGTGATTTTGCCAGAGGCTAAGTCTTCGTATTGCAGGCCCTTAGTGGGGTGACCTTTGGCATTATAATCAAGTATTTGGGCCATGGTTGCCTTGGAGCAACTGCCGGACAGAATTAAGCCTTGACCTTGAGTTTTTGTTGTAAATACATCATGTTCTGAGCTTTTTTCATCTGCCATGATTTCTTTTTTATACATGGCAGATAAATGTGCCAAGATACCCGAGCCACCGCTTAATACTTTGCTGTGACCAAACATGGCGGCTATTTTTTCACCATTTGCGTCATTGACATAGTCGGGGATAATATAAAAATGCGCTTTATCCTTGCCAAACTCTTCCACAATTGCCATCACTTCTGCGTCACTTTTTTCAAGTGTTTGGTGATTAAGTTCTAAGCTTGTGTATTTTCCTTGAGGGGTCATTAAATCGGCAATTTTTGAGGTCCACATGGGAGTGAGAGGATGGTTTGCCATATGTGTCTCGCTAAGCGGCACATCATTAACATATAAAATTCCGTCCTTAACTTTTCTGCCATTTACCGGAAGAGCAGGGGAGATAATAACGTGTTTTTGATTATATTTTTCAAGCATGGCATCAAGCACAGGCCCGATATTTCCTTTTTTTGTGGAGTCGAAAGTGGAGCAATACTTAAAATAAAGGTGCTCAGCGCCGTGCTTTGTAAGCCAATCACATGCTGCGAGGCTATCTTTTACAGCTTCACTTGTTTCTTGGGTTCTGCTTTTAAGTGCAATAACAACGGCATTACACTCTGGAATGTCACCACTAGGAATGCCATTGAAAAGTATTGTTTTTAAGCCATGCCCAATAAGAAATGATGCTGCATCGCTTGCGCCTGTATAATCATCGGCAACACAACCAATCATTAATCTGCTATTCATTTTTTATCCTATTTAGTATTTTTGCCCTCATCTTTTACTAAAATGCGCTTATTAGGCATGATGGTAATAGATTTTGGGCTTATGATTTTATTAAGCGCATAATTTTTGGAAAAGTGAAAGTGAGCGTAATGCACCTTCTTTCACATCTCCATCAAATGCTTCTGTGCAAATTGCATTGTCATAGCCATAGTCAGCTATGGTCTTTATGCAGTCTGCATAGAATGTATATAAATCTTCAGAAGGGTATCTTCTTTCAGTGCCCACTCGTTCAGCAATATGAACATGCTGGATATAAGGAAGAGCATATTTAAGCTCAGAAAGTGCTTCTTGCTCCATATGGAAGTGATATATATCAAAGACAATTTTTACATTATCTTTTCCAAGCTTTTGCACTAAGTCTGCGCCTTCACGTATTTTTAGGCCAAATTGACTTTCGGTGCGATTAAGCGATTCATACATCACAATAATATTATAAGGAGCTGCAACTTCTGCAAACATGGAGATAAAACTCTCCACCTGTGCCCAAGCTTGCTCTAGCGAGTCACCCTCTTTGAAATTACGTGATTTTGGAGAGCCAATACCAATGGCAGAGATGTTTAACTCACTGCCTCTCTTGCATAAAATAGTTGCATGCTCTTTGGCTTTTTCTAGGTCAAAACCTTCACCGCAAAGCACAATTTCAGGGGGAAGTGCAGCATTAAAGCCGCAGCACTTCACTTTACCATTGGCAACAGTTTCTTTAACTTTAGCAAATTCTTCATCGCTCATTTTTGCAATGGCATTTCCTGCCAATTCAATATAATCAAAGCCGGCTTCGCTTAGCATGTTGTAATTATCAATAGTTGTGCAAACACCAAATTTCATAATATATCCTCAAATGCTGGCTAGTTTTTCTTGCTTACTTCAACGCAGGCTAGTTTTTCAAAATATTGCACAATGCCGCCATGATCTTCTTCAAAGTGCCCTGTGATTTTTAAGTTTTGCATAATTTCAAAAAGCTGTGCGGTAAAAGGCATAGGAACATCAAGCGCATGGGCTGAGGCCATAACGTTTTTGATGTCTTTGTGATTGATGGAAATTTTACCACCGGGCACAAAATTTCTGTCGATAATAAGTGGAATTTTGGCATCAAGCACAGCGCTTGCAGCAAGGCCGCCGCGTATTGCTTGATAGACTTTTTCCGGATCGGCGCCAGCTTTGGTGGCAAGGACAAATGCTTCGGAAACAATTGCAATTGTAGCATTTACGATTACTTGATTGGTAAGCTTGGTAACGGAACCGCTACCGCTTGAGCCTGTAAGGATGGCAGAAGATCCAACAATGTCATAATAGGGCTTAAGATGATTAAAATTAGCTTCATCACCACCGGCCATAAGCGCCAAAGTACCGTCAATGGCTTTGGGCTCGCCACCACTTACGGGAGTATCTACAAAACCAACACCTTGTTTTTTTAGAGTTTCATAGCAAAAAAGGGATTCGCTTGGCGTTACGGAGCTAAAGTCACACACAACGCAGCCTTTTTTGAGGTGTTTTGCTAAACCATCTTCTCCAAAAAGTACGCTTTGAACAATGGCGCCATTGGGTAAGTTTGTAAAAACAGTGTCACAATTTTCGCCAATTGCTTCATAAGTTCCTTCTTTTGCACCTAAGGCAACAAGCTCTGCCACAGCTTCTTTATTTAAATCACTAACGTAAAGTTCAACGCCAGCTTTAACCATTAACTTTGCCATGGGTTTGCCCATAATGCCAAGGCCTATAAAACCTGCTTTCATGATAACACCTGCTTTTAATTAAAATTTTGTTCATACAGCTTTTGTTAAATCTGTATACTGGTATACCAGTGTACAGACCGGAAAGGCTTGTGTCAATAGCTATCCTTAAATAAAATACTGTGTGATTAACCAATCAATATACAGAAAAGTGAGTGTATAAAATTAAAAATCACTTAACTAAGTGATATCAAAGTGACAAATCATGTAGGTGATAAAATGAAATAACTAAAGCGTTTTGAGGGATGGGGGGAATTTGAGGGGGGAAGGGAACTTTTGTGGCTTTGGCAAAAGTTTCCTTCCCCCCTCAAAAAATTAATTAAGCATTGCTATAATACGGCGCATATAAGGCGGCGAGTCGTATGGCTTCTACCATACTCACGGCGCTGACAATGCCTTTTCCGGCAATGTCAAATGCTGTGCCGTGGTCCACAGAGGTTCGCAAAATGGGCATTCCCAGCGTAAGCGATATGGTGCGGTGAAAGTCCACCATTTTTGTTGCAATGTGACCTTGATCGTGGAAGAGAGAGAGCACTGCATCCCATCGTCCACCAAGGGCAAAGTGGAACACAGAATCTGCTGGATATGGACCGCTTACGTTAACGCCAAGGGCGCTAGCTTTGGTGATTGCCGGTACCAGTTGGCTATCTTCTTCATTGCCAAAAAGCCCATGTTCTCCGCAATGAGGATTTAGTCCAGAAACTGCAATGCTTGGATTTTTAATACCTAATTGTAAGAGCGCCTTATGGCAACGTTGTAAATAGTCAAGCACACGCTCTTCGCGCACAGCTTCGCAGGCTTTAGCCAGTGACAGATGACGAGTTAAGAAAAACACTCGTAAATCATGGACTTGAAACATGGTCAGTGGGTCGTGGGTGTGAGTTAAATCTGCCAAAACCTCTGTGTGTCCAATATAGTTGACGTCGCCGGCTTTAAAAGATTCTTTATTGATGGGGGTTGTGGCTAGGGCTTGTGCTTTTCCTTGCATGCATAGCTCTACCGATTTTTTGATGTAGGTAAAGGCCGCTTTGCCGCAGGCTCCTTGAACTTCGCCCATGCGTAAGCTTTGCATGTCAACGCTTTCTGGGAAGTCGACAACATTAATACTTTCGGAGGAAATATTAGATAAATCTTCTTTTACGCAAGCAATTGGGGTGGTCACTTTCATGATGCTTGCGGCTTTTTCTAAAGCTTCTCTATGCCCGACAATAACTACCGAACAGCTTTCTTTCTTGGTTTTGTCTTCAATGAATTCAGCTGCAGCGGCAATGCTAATTTCGGGGCCAACGCCGGCCGGATCGCCCATGGGCACACATATAATTGGTTTCATTTATATCTCTTATTTAGTTGTTTGTGGTTAAGCGCTTTGGGAGGAGATTTTTGCAAGTAAAAACTCTGCACAGCGCACAATGGCCATGACATCCCCCACAAAACCGCCTTTTGTTACCATGGGCATGTTGGGGAATTGTCCACCAATAAAACGACCATACATGGCGCGTGAAAGTACTTCACTACGCACAGAAAAGCCTTGTGTTCCTAAGCGCTCAGACACGGCCATGGTAACTTCACCGCCGGACGAAAAAATACCGCCAAGTCTTAAATCGTCGTTTTCTAGTGCTCTTAGGCTAATTTCCGCCAGTGATTTTGTTAACCGCAAGGAAACTTCTTCAATGCTAATGCTTTGTTCTTTTGCAATTTCACCAAAATCTAAAATTTCTTCTGCATGCCTTGCCGTACAAATGGCTAAAACTTGTGCATCTTCAGGTGCTTGTGCCAAAGCCTTTTCAAGGCGAGTTAGCTCAGCTTCACGGCATGGGTGGTCTTGGGCATAGGTGAGGGCTTTTACATCTACGCAAATAAGATGGGTTCGCATATTAACGATTAAAGCATCGAGCTGATGGCGAACGATGTCCATAACGCTACCAACAACAGCAAAAACACGATTTTCTAAACGTAAAACTTCGTTTCCACCGTAAATAACAGCCATTTCTGTTGATAAAGGACCGGAATCAGCACAAAGTACCGGTACGTCAAGCTGAGTGGCTGCCTTTGCAATACTTTGAATGTCCTCATCGGTAAGGGCATCACAAGCTATAATTTTAACATTGCGCTCAGCCATTTCTTTTATTGTATTGATAATGGTATTGCTGCCAGCAAGGACAATATCAAGTGGGAGTAATTCAATGGATAAATTGCTTTGCTCTTGAAATATCTTTACAATTTTTGAGGATTTCATGGGATAGATGGGGTCTTTTGCTGCATCGGTGCGTTCAAGAGGAAGACCATTAACTATCAAGTGTCCACCCACAGTGATGCGCCCTGATGCGGGAAAAGCAGGACAGAAAAGAACCAAAGTATTTTCGGGCATTACTTCTAGGGCCGCTTCAATTTCTTGCCCAATATGTCCACGCAATGTACTATCAATACGCTTAGCAAGCACTTTGGGCTGTAGGGAAAAAGCATTTTTTACAGCATCTTTTGTGACGCTTCTTGCCTTTTCTGCGCTAAGCTGCCTGCTTCCGGTATTTATACTTAGAGCATCAAATTGGGAGAATTGTTTTTCTTCCCAGCGTGTACTTAAAGTACAAGTGGCGGCTGTAAAGCCATGCGATGCAAGTAGTGCGGCATTAACGTTTGCGCCGGTTAAGTCATCTGCTATGGAGATAATTTTGTTTGTGTTGTGTTCTTTCATAAGATTTTTAATTTGCTTTAGTTAAAAGAGGTTATTTTGTATGGTTTGTGTAGGTAGCAAAAAAAAATTATCCCCACAAGTTTTTTATTTTGAAGATATTGTAAAAGATGGTAAAGATTGATTTATGAAAAACGGACTTTTGCAACGGCTACTAAGTAGATAATTTGTTTGTTTTGAACAAAAGAAAAAAATTCAGCCGAAAGGATTTTTTATGGATAAAAATGAAAGATTGTTGAATGGTTTTTTTGAGCTTGTTCGAGTAGATTGCCCCACAAAGCAAGAGGCGCAAATTGCAACACTTTTAAAAGCTAAACTATCAGAACTTGGCTTTGAAGTGGAGGAAGATAATGCCGGTGAACGTATTGGAGGCAATGCTAACAATATTTTTGCTTTCTTAAAAGGTACTGCGCCCAATGCGGATAGCTTGCCAACCATTATGATGACGGCGCATATGGATTGCGTCAATCCTTGTTGCGGCATTGAGCCTATTATTCGTGATGGTGTTATTTATTCCAAGGGGAATACTATTCTTGGCGGTGATGACAAAGTTGGTGTTATTGCTATCTTGGAAGGTGTACGCCGATTGCAGGAAGAAGCCGTGCCTCTTTGTCATTTACAAGTGATTTTTACTGTGGCGGAAGAAGGGGGAGTTAATGGCTCAAAAAATATGGATGTGAGCAAAATTAAGGCTGACTTTGGTTATGTCTTTGACTCCGGTGGCGCCCCAGGCGAAATTGTGTACGCTGCCCCCGGCATTAATAAAATTAAAGCTGTGGTGAAGGGAAAAGCCGCCCATGCCGGCATTGCCCCCGAAAAAGGGGTGAATGCCATTTATGTGCTTTCAAAAGCACTTGCAAACTTTCCTCAAGGTCGCAAGGATGAAGAAACTACAGCAAATATTGGTACTATTAGCGGTGGTAATGCTACCAATGTGGTAGCAGATTTTGCTGAAGTTTTGGTGGAAACTCGAAGCCTAAAAAATGAAAAGCTTGCTGAGATGACTCAACTTATTGTGGATAATTTTGAAAAAACTGCAAAAGAGTTTGGGGCAGAAGTTGAAATTTCTGTAAATCACAGCTACGATGGCTATAAACTCGACCAAAACCTTCAAGTCATTGCACTAGCAAAAAAGGCCGCGGAAAATTTAGGCTATGAAATTGTATTTAAGCGCTCGGGCGGTGGTTCTGACGCTAATAATTTTAATATGCGCTTGCCTGCAGTTCCCCTTGGTACCGGCATGACCAATGTTCACACTACCGATGAGAGTTTGAGTATTGAGCACTTACAGCAAACATGCGCTTGGGTTGTTAGCATCTTAAAACTCGCTTCAGAATAGTATTTCATACTTAGCAGGCTGTTGAAAAAGTGCAAATTGCGTCGTCAGACTCGGTTTTTGCTCCGGTTACGTATGTCTTGATACGCGCCCTTCGCAAAAAAACTTCATCTTCCTTGCACTTTACGCTTTTTGAACAGCCTGTAGTAAGGATAAAAATCGATATTTTAAGAATATATTTTTTAAAATGTACTTTTGCAACAGGCTGTTATATAACTTAATTGAAGTTATCATTTTTTCAACTTGTTGAAAAAATGCGTTAGGGTTTTCAAAAGGGATTATCCCCTTTGGCGAAGGGGGTGGGAGGCAGGGCCTCCCCAAAAAAATTATGCATTCACACCTTATAACATTTGTGCCATAATAATATTTGCAATAACGCCACCAATCATAGGAATGGCAGTGCGTTTTACCACCGTAAGGGGACTGACTCCCGTACCGCCGGAAATAGCAATAACAAGCCCCGCCACAGGAGACATGGATCTAAAGGCGCCTGAGGCAGTCTGCATGGGTAATAAAATGGCTTGTGCCGGTAAATTCATGGCTTTTGCAACAGATGGGGCAAGGTTTGAAAAAGCAAGGAAGGCCGCGTTGCCACTGCCGGAAACAAAAGCTAATAAACCAATGATTCCTACAAGTACGAGGGTCATGGCAAGGCCGCCTAAACCTAGGGAGGTGGAGGTGGCAATTAAGAAATCTGTAATACCTACCGCCTCAAGACCTTTTGCAAAAAACTGCGCCGCCACAAGAAGCATGACAACATCCTTTAGCATATCGCCCATGCCGGAAAAAAAGGATTGTGCATTTTGAAAAACTATTTTTATATCGCGAGTGCGAATGAACTCAAAAGCTATTGTAATAAATAAAGAAATAAACATGGCGGTGACCACGTCTAATTGTACTGAGCTAATGATGTATTCGCTGAAAATAAGTAATAAAAATAAAGGTATTGCTGGGAAGATAGCGTAAAAAGCTGGTAAATTCATTTTTTCTTTTTGTTCTTGTTTCGCCTCAGTTACAGGCATGCTGACTTTTTTCTTAGCCTCTTGTTTATCAAAATACATGGAGGTAAAGTAATATAAAATTGCAGCCACAAGAGTACTGACCGCAGCCGCAGGAATTTGTATATCCATGAAAAAAGACATGGTGGAAATGCCACTTAACTCTGCAGAAATACTGGTACTGCCAGATGCCGGCCCAAGCTCCCAGCAAGCTGAAGAGGCAAGTGCCGCCGCCGCCGAAGCCGGTGTTACGCCAAAACTTCGCAGTAAAGGGAAAAGCGTCACTAAAAGCAACATACTTAGGCCGGAAGCACTGGGCACAAAAAGCGCCATTATTTGAGCAAAAATAACCGTTATTGCGACTAATAAATAGGGATTTCGGATAATTTGCAAAGGTTTTGAAGCATATTGCACAAAAATATCAGAAGCACCAACTGTGTTCATGTACTTAGCAAAGCCGCCGGCTGCCATAATGATAAGCCCCACATTGGCAACGCTACCATGCATTAAAAATGTAAAAGTAGTAAAAATATCAATGCTTTTAGAACCTGACGATTGAAAGCCCTCAAGTGGGTGCGAAGGTGCGTCAAAAATAAAAGACAAAGACCATAAAACTATGCCGGAAAAAAGTAAGGTTAAGGTGGTATTATATTGCTTTATGATGGCATATGCCGTTGCTATAAATACAGCTACGCCTAATAAGAGTAGAGTCATTTCTTCTCCTTATATTACAGCTACTTATTGATGTTTAAGTGTATTAATGCAAGATACAGTATTTGTCTTTTTTGCTAAAACATTTGCCGCAAGCAATACATTTGGGCTTTGTTTCAGGGTTTTTTGCCCAAGTTTGTATAAGGTCAGGCTCTGAAATCAGCGTGCGGCTCATGCCAAAATAGTCAATGCCATGCTCTGTATGGAGCATTTCCAAATGTTCACAGCTGATATTTCCACCTGTTAATATTACAGGAATATTAACTTTTTTTACAAGCTTTTTTGCAAAAGAAGAGAAGTACGATTGCGTTTGCGCAGTAATTTTCTTTCTGCCGCAACCAAGGTTCTCTTGGAGGACTTTTTTTGCTGAATGATTGCCACCGCTAATTTCAACGGCATCTAGTCCTGCTTTTTCTAATATTTCAATGGCCTGTAAACTGTCTTCTTGGGTAAGTCCCTTTTCCGTAAAATCTTCTGAATTAATTTTTGTCATGATTACAAAATCTTCAGACACTATTTTTTTAACTTCTTCAATGGTTTCGCGCAAAAAACGTATTCTATTTTCAATACTGCCACCATATTCATCTTCGCGCAAATTATAATCGGGAGAAAGAAATTGACTGAGAAGATAGCCATGCGCCGAATGTATTTGTGCACCATGAAAGCCGGCCTTTTCCGCTCTACAGCAAGCCTCAACAAAGGCTTTTTTTAGGGTGCATATGTCTTCCTTGCTCATGGCTGTGGGCATAACCCCTGTGGCTTCGCTGACGACGGCTGATGGAGCAAAAATATTTGCGGAAGGCGGGTTCATATAGGTCATGGAACCGCCATATGCCACCTGCAAAAAGATCTTGGTGTCATAACTATTGCACATGGCAATAAGCTCTTTATACGTGTCGATGAAGCTATCATCATAAATTGCAATCATTCTTGGATTGGGTTGTTCTTCCTTAGTGACAAAAGCATAACCGGTTAAAATGGAGCCGACACCGCCTTGCGCAAGTTTTTCATGCAGGGCAAAAAGCTCTGGTGTCATGCGTCCTTCTTCTGTGGCCAATGCTTCCCATGTGGAGGCACGGAAAAATCTATTTTTTAATTGTAATTTCTTTAAATTGCTTTTTTCAAATATTTTCATTCTATTTCCTGCCTTTAAGGTTAAATATGTTAGCTAAAGCAAGATGAGCAAGCATGTTTATGATACAGAAAGTTTTTGCTCAATATCTTTGTCAATGTCAACGCTAAAGCTTTGTAAAACTTTATCAATTCGTACTGTGCCAAGGGCTGCCCCACGCATGGCTTTTACATGGCGTACCTCAGCGGATAAGATTTGAGCCGTGGGATTATCCTTTTGCCAACTTTTTATGGCGGCAAGGCAAGCGGCTTCGTTCAAGGTGCGTTCAGGAATTTCCTGCCCGGAATAATGCCTGCGAATGATGCAATGTGAGCCTGGGCCGCCCTCTACGTGCATCCAAATATCCTTGGCCGCCGCTGTACGCAAGGCCGCACCATTGCCCTTAGCATCCTTTCCGCGCAAAATAATAAAACCGTCAGAGCTTTTAAATGCTTGCACTCCTTTAGGAATACCCGGCAATGCTGATGCTTTCTGTGCATTTGTTTTGTTATTTTTCTTGTGTAAATTGTGCGCACCTGACTCTACAGTTTGGGCAAGAGTGCTTAAAGCTTGAATGTTAGCTTCCAGCTCTTGGCGTCTTTTTTGTAGATATTCTAGTCCTCTGCGTCCGCGCGCGGCCTTATGAAAGAGGGCTTGCATATTTTCGCGTATGTTAAGCTTTGCATCGAGTTGGATGATGGGATGCTCAGGATTATCGGTGGTGATGCTTTTTTCTTTAACGTGGGCCGGATATTTCCACAATTCACTTTGCAAAACAAGGCCAATTTCTTGCGCTTTTTGCATATTGAGCAAACGCTGCTCATCATCGCTCAATTTTTCAAGCAGACGTTGTAAGCGTGTTAATTCTCGCTGATGCGGGAGAGCTGCTTTTTGGCGAATTTTTTCTTCTAAAACTCCAAGCACAAGGGCGTCCCCCACATAGCTTGTGGCCTCAAGTGGATTATCAAAGGCTTTTTCTTCCGTGTCGCTGTGTGGGCTTAAGGGCAATGGCCAAGCACTGATGTTTAGCGTTCTATCTACAGCATCTTGATTTGATACTGTATTTTCATATACATATAGGTCACCTCCTCCCATTTCTAAATCCATAAGCAGGGCAGAACTTTCTAGCGGGTCAAGGTCTGCAAGCGTTCTGCGCAAAGCAGGACTTAAGACCGGCCATGCACGCCAATTATCGCAGGCGTCGGCTAGGTGCAAAGCGTTTGGCCAAGATGTTTCTTGTTCCATGACGTTAAGATCCGGCGATGAACCCAAAAAAAGCTGTGGCCCCTCGCGCAAGTCGAGCACGAGCCAAGTTTCGGGGGCAGTATTGTTTAAGGAATTGTTACTGTTATGAAAGAGGAAGATAATTTTACGCTCAATCCAATTGGCGGTACAGGAAAGCACGCGCCGCCCTGAACAATATTTACGCCAGCGCATGACCATGGCTGAAGGGGGAGCGTCGGTGACGGGACGCTCCTTTGCTAAGTAGCAAAAAGCATCGCGGCGTCCGGCTTTGAATACAAGATGGTGCTTACGCTGGTTGGCATAAAAAGTAAGAACGAAGACATTTTCTAGGGGAGATTGGATTTTTTCAAGACGTCCGCCCGTGAGTAAAGGGCAGAGTGCATCGCAAAACCTCCTAAATATATGTACATCCATTGAGCTACCCCAGTTTTTTTAGATTTTTATGCGCATAGAAAAATATAATGCTTATTTAATATACTAGAAATGATTTTTGTTAAATGCAAGCAAAAATAAGTATGCTCATTTACATGCCCAAGGTGTTTTAACTTAAATTTTCTGGGGGAGGGAAAACCTTTTTTGTAAAAAGATTTTCCCTTCCCTAGAGCCCCACCCTTTCCAAAAACTTTTTGTTGCGATAACATTAATTAATAACTCTAAATCTCGGCG
>CAYJHU010000027.1:0-11785 GCA_964369655.1 uncultured Desulfovibrionaceae bacterium
TATAAAAAAACCCCAAGAATGGGGTTTTTTTAGTGTTGACAAAGTCAGCACGATCCAAAAATCAAGAGTAGGCGCAATTTACTTGCGCCGTTAAGCGATTGATTTTTGTGCCTTTCCGCTTGGCAGCTTTGCTGACAATAGCGGCGCAAACACCACATAGTGGGGTTTGTCATTAGTCTGAAAAACCCCAAGAATGGGGTTTTTTTATATACTTTTTTTACCAGCGATTATTTATAGCCACGATTAAATAGTTCTTCATCGGTATAATGGAAACGAGTGCGCATGCAAGATTTGAAATAGTCATTTGCAGCTGCGTTGCCTAAAGTCACGGTGCTATTAGTCATATCCTGAGCTTGTTCAAGACAAATGGCGCGTGCAGCATTCCATTGTTGTTCTTTATCAACAGGTGGTTGAGATGATTGCATTGTGCTTGTGTTACAGGCACTTAGCAAAGCAACAGCCAACAGGGCAAACATAATAAGAGGGCTTTTGAACATTGTATTCTCCTATGGTAAAATATGTTTCTATCAACTCTTCTACAAAAAAATATCTTATATGTAAAGCTATTTTCAATTTAACGATTTGAGACCAATGACGTTAATCATTGTGCTCAAAATTGAGAAGCCGTTTAGCGTTGTAAATCAAGAGCCGCGCAGTTAATCCTTAGAGGTCTTGATCTAGTTGATATAAAATTTATTTCTGCCGCTAGATTTTGCCTTATACAAGCATTGGTCAGCGATATTCATGGGAATTTTGGGGTCATTACTTTCTGTTCCGGAATAAATACCCATACTTATAGTGATATAAATCTTTTCATTGCCAAGAAGAAAAGGAGTGCGCTCAATATGCGAGCGAATGCGCTCAGCTGCTATTTCAGACTCCACATGATTACAATTTGGCATTACGATGACAAATTCCTCGCCGCCCCAACGGAATAAAGTATCGGCAGTTCTCACTTGTCCTTTAATTTCTTCAGCAAGATGCTTTAGAATATCATCACCAACGTCATGCCCATAAGAATCATTAATACGCTTAAAATGATCAATGTCCAGAAGTGCCACAGCATAGCTTATATCGCTACGCTTTGTATTTGCCATAACCCATTCTAAAAAATTATCGTAATAACGTCTATTACCAAGACCGGTAAGGGCATCCGTAAGTGAAGTTTGCCCAATGTGCATAATCGCTTTTTGCAAAGCTTCATAGGTTTTTGCGCGCGAATAATCCACATAACCAATAAGCAAAAAACTACTGGTCATGGTAATAAGCAAGCGTAATTGCGTGCCTGTTGGCAGAGGGCTTGTGGTATAATTATTAAGATCGGTAGTAAAAATAACAATCAGTGTAACAAGAAAAGACGTAAATAAAACTGAAGCTTTACGCAGACCCATTGTCAAGATACAGATGGGAGGAAAAATACTAATCCAAAGCAGTGAGCGGTGATCAGGGCTGGGGTCTCGCAAAATAATAAAGATGCCAAGAAAAAGTAATATAATCCATAAAAGCATGGCAATGATGTTTTCTCCACCTCTGAAAAATAAAAGGTATAAAAAGCAAACAATACCAGCTAGAAAAATACCGGCTAAGGGATAAAAAAAGACCGTCCCGCCCTCATAAAGATTGATGAAAAAACTTATGCAGGTACATGTGAAGGTTAAAATACAAAGGATAAAAGCGCGCGAACGCTTAAAACTATCATCTTGGAAGTTTAGCAAAAAAGAATCACAATACTTGCTGTTAGAACAAGTAATAAAATCAGCAATGTTATGCGGTGTAGTAGGATTATGCAAATATTGTAATTTTTGCATGTACTGTCTCCCAATATATAAAAATGTCATCAAGCAATGAATGTAATTACTCACAAAGCTTTAGTCAAATGCACTATTTTTAACAAAAAGTCTATGTTTTTTACAAAAAGTTTAAAATTTCTCTTATGAATAATATTTTTTGCTAAAAAGTCGATAATTTAACAAATTTAATACCAAATCTTGCGTAAATCATCATTGCTATAACCAAAACGTGTCTTCATACACATTACAAAATAACTTTTCCAATGTATATTACTTGAGTTTTGCGGCCCGTCGGTCATATCGCTGGCATCATTTTTACAAGTACGCACATCATCTTTAAGCTTAGCATTGGCATAGGGAGGAGGATTTGAATTCTTTGTACAGGCGCTGAGCATAAGGAAAATACTCAGAAAAAAACAAGACACTATGCGCATATCTCCCCCCTACTCCGCAAGTTGTTGTAAACTCGTAATTGGAATTTTGGTATTATAGCCAGTGATGATAGCGATTGCAACAAGCGTTTCATCACTGTCTAGTACACGTATTTCATATGTTCCAAGAGTCTTACCGCAACGAATTCTTTGCGCTATGCCACGTAAAGGACCAATGCGACCTGGCTCAAGATAGGTAATGGAAGTTTGCGCTGTGACAAAAAAACTCCCGCTGGCATGAGAGGCCGCGGCAAAAGCCATATCCACCAAGGAATAAATGGCTCCACCATGCGCATTTTGCATGCCATTTCTATGGGTTGGGGTAAGCGGCATGCTTGCAATGGCATAATCTTCTCCTACCTCAACAATTTCTATTTCTAAACGGGTAGCAAAGGAATCGCTGTGATGGAAATAGTCATTAAGGACAGCAGCATCAAAAGAATTTGAACATTTAATTGACATATTTTTCTCTATTTTAAGTTAAATTTTTTTTGATAAAAACAAACCCGCAGAGCTTCAACTTATTGAAACTCTGCGTACTAGAATTTACAAAGGGGCTAAGCCCCTTTGACTATGGGCTTGGGAGACGCGCCTCCCAAAAAAACTACAAGTTAACTGAAACTATTCTTCCTTATGCAACATATGCTGCACTGTAAGACTAAGCTCTTGAGCGCGCTCCACTTCAAAGTCTTCAAGGGCCTGCTTGAGTTCTTTTAAGGGATGCTCGGCTTCGGTATTTTCGAGGCGTTCACTGAGATATTGCACGGTATCATTGGCATGCCCCCAATCTTTTTCCATATACTTAATGCTTTGGTCAAGAACGTGGCGGGCGTGTTCACGCTCAGCCATATTAAGGCAGTCATTCACTTCTTTGGCTACGTCAGAATCTGCGCTTGTGGCAGAGTAACCAAGATTTTCATGGATGGCATCCACGGCACTTGTTAAGCGTAAAACCAAGGTGCGCAAATGCGGAGCAGTCATGCTTGGGGCAAGAGCGATGGCTTTTTCCAATGCTTCGGCAGCGGAAGAAAGAGCCTCTGCGCCAAGGTTTGCAGCAATACCGCGTACGGTGTGCGCATGACGAATAGCCGTTTCAATATCATTTTTTTGAATGCAATCGCTGATATCTTTGTTGATATATGCATATCTGTCTGCAAATTTTCTTAATAAAGAAATATATAAGGCCTCATTGCCGCCAACGGTAGCAAGGCCACCCTCAAGGTTAAATCCTTCCATGCTTTGGGGTAATTTTTCCTTACGCACAATGGTATGCTCTGTGGCCAGCACTTCTTTTTTGGGATGTTCAACCTTATTGGAAGTTGCAGCAGTGGGGAGCCATTTAGTCATGGTTGCAAAAAGTGCCATGGGCTCAAGAGGCTTTGTAAGGTGTGCATTCATGCCGGCAGAGATGGAAGTTTCTTTATCATCGGCCATACCGTGAGCGGTCATGGCAATGATAGGCATTTTATGGCCTGCGGCGCGAATTTTTTTGGTAGCTTCAAGGCCATCAAGGATAGGCATTTGAATATCCATAAGTACAAGGCCATACTTGGTTTTTTCCACGGCCTCCACTGCTTCTTGCCCATTATTAGCAATATCAACCACGTATTCTGCCGATGAGAGAACTTCATAAGCAATTTCTTGATTTATCTCATTATCTTCCACTAAAAGAATGCGTGTGGAAATTTCTTCCTCGTCTTGATTTTCTTGGGCCTCGGCATGAAGTTTTGCATTATGTTCTTGCTCTTCAAGGGCAGCCATCAAAGTTTGACGGAAAGTTTCTATATTGGCAGGTGTTTCGACAAGGTCAAAAAAACCAGCCTCTAACGCTAAGCTATAAATTTCGCTAAGGCTATAATCTGACATTAAAAGCAGGCTGGGAGCAAGATGCTTTGTGGGAATTTGCTGAATGTATTGAGCTGTTTCCATACTATCCATACCGGGCATTTGCCAAGCCATAAGCACAAAGGTAAATGGAACATCGCCAGCATCAGCTTCAGCAATCATTTTTAAGCTTTCATCTGGGTCATCACAAGTTATGCTTTCAATACCAAGACTGGTCATGCTAGCGGCAATAGACTGCATGCGCATGGGGTCATGGTCCAAGATAAGAATTTTCTTTCCAACAAGGGGGCTTTCAAAGACGACGCTACCATACTCAGCTTCCTCAAGAGGAATATTTATGGTAAAAATACTACCTTGCCCATCAATGGTATTTGCACTTACGCCTACTTCTCCGCCCATGAGCGTGATAAGTTGTTTGCTGGTGGCAAGGCCAAGCCCAGCCCCCCCATAAATACGCGTATGCGAGTTATCAACCTGCATAAAAGGCTCAAAGATTGATTGGCTAAATTCTTCCGGCACACCGATACCTGTATCAAGAATAGAAAAGCGTATGGTATGTTTATCATCTTGCATACTTTCAACTTGAATATGCACTCGCCCTTCATTGGTGTACTTTACGGCATTATTTGCAATGTTAAGGATTGCTTGCGAAAGACGAATAGAATCACCAGACACGGCTTTTGGCACATTTTCTGCGATATTATAGCTGAATTTTAATGATTTTTCTTGGCAACGCACGTGGATGATATGCGCCACGTTTTCCATAAGGTTTTCCACATACATGGGCAGTTTTTGCAATTGCAAACTTCCGTCTTCGGCAGTGGAAAAGTCCAATATCCCCTGAAAAGTTTGCAACAAGTCCTCGGCAGAAGCCAAAATAGTACTTAGGTATTTACGCTGTTGATCATCAAGCCGTGTTTGTTGGAATAAAAAACCAAAACCAATGATGGCATTGATGGGGGTACGTACCTCATGACTTATTTTTGCAAAAAAATTCTCATGCATTTCTAAAACCTTCGGTAAAATTTTATTGTAATACTCTATAGCAGACAGCAGGACATTGTAAGGTTTGTTGTGCTTCAATGTCTTCTAAGGCTTTTTGCATGGCCAAAGCCTTAGCTTCATGAGTCATAAAAATAAGCGGTACAGCGCCCTGCTCTTCCGGTTTTTGGATAACTTGAGCAATACTAATATCATGTGCAGCCATAATACCGGCAATGTCACGTAAAACTCCTGAAGTATCATTGACCATAAAGCGCAAATAATAACACGAAGACGCTTTTTCTGGGGGTAAAATTTGTGCACGCTCAAGCACTTGCTTGATAAAACCAGTATTGTGCGGCGTAGCATTGCGCGCAATGGTTAATAAATCGGCCACAACAGCAGAAGCTGTAGGCATATCGCCGGCGCCGCGACCATGTAAAAAGAGCGAGCCTACGGCATTACCTTCTACCCGTACGGCATTATACGATCCGCCCACATTGGACATGAGAAAACGATGATGTAATAAAGTTGGGAAAACGCCGGCTTCAATGGCTCCGTCCACCAATCTGGCTTGAGCCAAAAGCTTAATGCGGTAGCCAAATTCGCGGGCAATGGCAATATCAAGCTTGTGCATATGACGTATGCCATGCACCGGCATTTCAGTGTATGGATATTCTACTCCATAGGCGAGCCTAATCAGTAAAACCAGCTTGTGCGCAGCATCATGCCCGTCAATGTCAAGGGTAGGATCAGCTTCTGCAAATCCAAGCTCTTGAGCTTCGTTAAGGGCAGTATCAAAATCCAGCCCCTCAGTGGTCATTTGCGAAAGAATATAATTACTTGTGCCGTTAAGAATACCAAGAAAAGCAGATATGGTATTGCCGGCTAGGCTTTCCTTAAGGGTTTGCACAATGGGGATACCACCGGCAACGCTTGCCTCATAAAGCAGCGAAAGCCCTTTTTCTTCAGCCTTACGGAAAAGTTCTTCACCAGCTTCTGCCAGAAGAGCCTTATTGGCTGTGACCACATGCTTACCCATATCAAGGGCGCGAGAAATAAGAGCACTTGGCGCCTCAATTCCCCCCATAAGCTCTAGGATAATTTCAATTTCCGGATCATCCGTCAGCGCGTGCGGATCACTGATAAAGCGTGCGCCAGCAGGCAAAGAGCATGCGCGAACTTTTTCCAAATCACGAACCAAAATGCTTTTAATAACAATAGGTCGCTTGATTCGCTGTGCAATAAGTTCTGCACTTTCTTCAAGGGTTTTTACTACGCCGGTGCCGACTGTGCCAAATCCTGCAATGCCTATCATGAGAGGGGAAGAATTTTTCATAATCCTTTTGCTTTATTACTTAGAGGTTGTTGTTCATTAGGGTATGCTCATAATACGAGCAAAACATGTTTCTACATACACGTATTTTTCTGTTTCGTAAATACTTACAAGTGTGTTTTTCATAAATTAAGATAGCATGGCAAGAAAATTGATATACCATTTTTATATTTGCGAAATTTAAGAAAAACGTATATATTGTCTGGATTAAATAATGCTTGTCGCAAACGCTTAATGTGGCAAGAAAGTCAAAATTACTTGGATTTTTTATGGAAATGCCTTTATTACAGGCCACGGCCGAGCAAATAGAAATTACCGCCTCTGTGGAGCGCATTGTTTTTCATAATGCTGAAAATGGATATAGCGTCTTACGCCTTACCCTGCCCAAAAGCAAAGACACCTTAACGGCGGTGGGCCATCTTTCTGAACCGCAAGTGGGCGTGCAATTATGCATGCTCGGTAAATGGGTACAAAATGCTCGCTTTGGACGGCAATTTCAAATAGAAAGCTACGAAGAAGTTTTGCCGGCCTCTACCGAGGGCATTCGGCTCTATCTTGGTTCAGGCCTACTTAAAGGTGTTGGGCCGCACTTGGCCGGAAAAATCGTAAAGGCTTTTGGCGCGGACACCATTCGTATTTTGGATGAAGAGCCAGAAAAACTCAGAAGCATTTCCGGCATTGGTAAAAAAGTATACACCAGTATTGTGGACGGCTGGGCCATGCATCGCGGCGTGCGTGAGCTGATGATTTTTTTGCAACCCCATGGCATCACTACCAATTACGCCATCCGCATCTACAAGCACTATGGCCCGGAAGCCCTTGCCATTATCAAGGAAAACCCATACCGCATGGCCATGGACATTCGCGGAGTTGGTTTTGTTTCTGCTGACAATGCCGCGCAAAAGCTTGGCTTTGAAAAAGACAATCCCCTGCGAGCCGAAGCCGGTATTTTATATACACTCTCCAAATGCTGCGACAATGGACATGTATTTATGCCTCAAGAAAAACTGGTGAATATGACATCAGAAGCTCTTGAAATTACATATGATATGGTTGAAAATGCCATTGAAGGCATCGAAAGACAAGAGCGCATAGTCTGCGAAGAAATGGAAGGAGAAGTAGGTATTTTCCTTACGCGCTTTCACCATTACGAAAGCAAAATTGCCCACTACCTCAAGCGCATTTTACATTCCCCAAAGTCAGTACGCTTTGACAATCCCGAAGCCTTGCTCGAGAAAGTTTTACAAAATTTACCCATTACCCTTGCGCCCGAACAAATAGAAGCCATCTTTACCGCCACGCGCTCCAAAGTTATGGTGCTTACAGGCGGCCCCGGCACCGGTAAAACTACGATTATCAACGCCATTATTCAACTCTTCAATACAGTTCAGGCAAAAATCCTGCTTGCTGCCCCCACAGGGCGCGCCGCAAAGCGCATGGCAGAAGCTACGGGCAAAGAGTCCAAAACCATTCACCGTCTTTTGGAATATAACCCCAGCGAAGACGGTTTTGCCCGCAATGAGGATAACCCACTCGCGTGCTCACTACTCATTGTGGATGAAGCATCCATGATGGACACCATGCTTTTTTATCATTTGCTTAAAGCCGCGCCGCTTGGAGCCACGTTGATTTTTGTGGGTGATGTCTATCAACTTCCCTCGGTTGGTTCTGGCAATGTGCTCAAAGACATTATTGCTTCAGGGGTGATGCCGGTTGCAGAACTCACAGAAATATTTAGACAATCGGCACAGAGTGAAATTATTCGTAATGCGCACTTTATCAACAGAGGCGAAGTACCCTCGCTGGAATCTAATAAGGATAAATTATCCGACTTTTATTTTATCCGCCAATCAGATCCCGAAAAAGTCGCCCACATGGTGGTGGACTTGGTAAAAAATCATATTCCGCGCCGTTTTGGCTTCGACTCCCTAGAGGACATTCAAGTGCTCACCCCCATGCACAAAGGCTCTGTGGGCGCAGAAAATATGAATAAATTATTACAAGATGCACTTATCAGGCATAAAGAGGAAAAAATCCAACGTGGAGATAAAACCTTTTATCGCGACGATAAGGTTATGCAAATACGTAATAATTACGATAAAGATGTGTTTAATGGCGACATTGGACGCATAATTATTCTTGATGCCAAGGAGCGCACCCTCACTGTGCGTTATGATGAGCGCAATGTTCCCTATAATTTTGACGAATTGGACGAAATTATACCGGCCTACGCCATCTCCATACATAAATCCCAAGGTTCTGAATATCCGGCGGTGGTTATCCCGCTCATGACACAGCATTACATGCTTTTACAGCGTAACCTTGTCTATACCGGCATTACCCGTGGCAAAAAGCTGGTGGTGCTGGTGGGCGAGGGCAAAGCCCTCAGCATGGCTGTCAATAATAATAAGACCCAAAAACGCTTTACCCGTTTGTGCCAACGCCTAAAGGTTGATATTTAAAGAAGCATTTTCCCTCCAGGGTAGAGGGGATTATCTCCTTTGGAAACCTTATGGCGAACTATTTCCAACAAGTTGAAAATAGTTCGAAATAAATTACGTTTCCTTAATTATCCCTATAAAGTAAAATAAATAAACAGTATTAAATATCTTAAATAAAAAAGGTTCTCCATGTCCATTATTCAAAAATTTAAAAACGATTACAACCAAACCTGCCATCCAAGCATGCTTGAAGCGCTAGCCGCAAGCAGTACGCTACAATATGCTGGCTATGGGCTTGATACTATTTCAGAAAAAGTTACAAAAATGCTCCAAGAGCAATGCCATTGCCCAGAAGCACAGATACACTTTTTGGCAGGAGGCACACTGACGAATTTGCTGGTCATATCAGCTTTTTTGCGTCCGCATCAAGCTGTCATAGCCGCAGAGAGCGGACATATCAATATCCACGAAACCGGTGCCATTGAAGCCACAGGGCACAAGGTGCTCACCTGTTCAAGTGCAAATGGTAAATTGCTCCCCAAAGATATTCGAAAAATCTGCGCTGAGCATAATAACGAACATATGGTACAGCCAAAACTTGTATATATTTCGCAGGCCACTGAGCTTGGAACCATATATAGCCATGAAGAATTAAAAGAAATTTCCACCACTTGTAAGGAATTAAATCTATATCTTTTTGTGGACGGCGCGCGCCTAGGTGTGGCGCTTGCTAAGGCAGAAAATAATCCGCCAAGCCTTGCGGATATGGCCAAGCTGTGTGATGCTTTCTATCTTGGGGGCACAAAGAATGGGGCTCTTTTTGGGGAAGCCTTGGTGCTATGCAATCTCCATGTGCAAAATGACTTTCGCTATCTTTGTAAACAGCGCGGAGCTATGCTAGCCAAAGGCTGGTTGGTGGCAGCGCAATTTGAAGCGCTCTTAGCAAATAATCGCTACCTTGAATTTGCTGAGCACGCCAATAGCGTGGCAGCATACCTTGATGCGCAACTTGTAAAGATGAAAATTCCTCTACTCATTCCCACCTGCACCAACCAAATTTTTCCCATATTACCCACGCATGTGGTAGAAAAACTGGCCCTAAGTCACGCTTTTGAAATTTGGGCCCAAGAAGAGGCAAGTTGCACCATTCGCTTCGTCACCTCATGGGGAACCAGCATGCAAGAAGCAGATACTTTGCTTGCAGCATTACAAGCAGCCATTTGCGAAAGTTAAAAGTAATTATTTTTCTGGGGAAAATTTTTTTTGAAAAAAAATTTTTCCCCAGACCCCTTTCAAAAAAACTTTCATGCGAATTTTCCTTGCGGAAAATTCTACTCAAGCTCAAAAAAACGCTGAAATATTCAATAAAGCTCGTTAACTTTGCTCTTCATCCATTTTAAAATCCACGCGGATCTTAAAAAGCTTTGTTGCCGGTAAATTTAGAATAGCAATGCCTGTTTTTTCAGTCATCTGCCCTAAATCTGCCACAACCTTTTCCCACGATGAAGCAATATAGGTAAACCACACATTATAATTATGCTTGCGCAAATAGTTATGTGTCACACCTTTGTAAGCATTAACGCAGTTTACAAATTCTTCAAGTTTTTCTTGAGGGACTTTCGCGGCACATAGGGTAGAGAAAAAGCCAAGCTTTGAAGACTGAAAATTTGCACCTAAGCGACGAATTATTTGCCCTTCCTTGAGCGCCCTCACTCTGGCAAGGGCTTCCGCTTCAGTAATGCCAAGTTCATCCCCAAGATAGGCATAAGGCCTTGGATGAATGGGGAAATCCGTTTGAATAATATCCAGTAATTGCTTGTCAATGCTATCCATTATGCTATCCATAATTTATCCCTTTTTTTGTAATTTTTTAGGAATATAGGTGCACAGAGGCTCTTCTGCCATGTGATTATTATCCATACTGTGCGAGCGCGCACGACAGCCACCGCAAACCTTGTGATATTCACACACGCCGCACTTGCCTTCATAAGCTTCTTGGTCACGAAACTCCAAAAAGTGCTTGGAATTTTTCCAAATTTCAGGAAATCTTGTTTCCTTTATATTTCCACAATTCAGTTCCAAATATCCACAAGGTTGCACCTGCCCCACATGGCTAATAAAGCAAAACCCTGTGCCCCCAAGGCATCCACGCGTCATGGCATCCATACCAAAGTTATCAAAGGTGACACCAAGCCCTTCTTCCTTGGCGCGCTGACGCATAATACGATAATAATGCGGCGCACACGTTGCTTTAAGGTGCATAGAAGTCAGTTTACGAAAATCATAGAACCAATGCAAGACTTCTTCGTATTCTTCGGCTGTAATGACTTGGTCTGCAAGGCCGGAAGCACGCCCCATGGGCACAAGCAAAAAGATATGCCAAGCCGCCGCGCCGAGCTCTTCACAAAGCTTAAATATTTTTTTGAAGCTTGTAAGATTATTGCGAGTCACGGTGGTATTGATTTGAAATTCAATACCTTGAGACTTTAAGAACTCTATACCGCGTAAAGAAGCATCAAAAGCGCCGGGCACACCTCTAAATTCATCATGGCTTGCGGCATCCGGTCCATCTAAAGAGATGGAACATCGTTGTATGCCGGCCTCGCGAATTTTTTGTGCTGTTTCGGCAGAAATTAACGTTCCGTTGGGTGAAAAGACACAGCGTAAGCCCTTATCCGTCGCATAACGAATAAGTTCATACACATCATGGCGCATCATGGGCTCACCACCCGTAAAAATTATAATGGGCTCCCCTACTTCGGGAAAAGTATCAATAAGTGCCTTGGCTTCGACGGTGGAAAGCTCTCCGGGATACGGCTCTGTGATGGCCTCACCGCGACAATGCTTACAGGCAAGATTGCAAGAGCGCGTTACTTCCCATGCAATAAGGCGACATTTGGGCGAGCCATCAGGTAAAAATCGCGCCGCATGCGGATGCCCGCCGGCCAAAGGATTATGGCC
>CAYJHU010000027.1:11885-14681 GCA_964369655.1 uncultured Desulfovibrionaceae bacterium
CATGTCCGCCATGACTGCTATGTCCGCTATGTCCATGGGGACCAGCGTGCCCTCCATGTCCTGCATGCCCAGCATGCCCAGCGTCCTTTGTCATATGTGGGTGTTGACTATCTGTACTCATGGACGCACCATACCTTTGCTGAGCAGCTCTTCGGTGAAATAAGAAATGATAATGTCAGCGCCAGCTCTTTTTATGGAAATAAGCGACTCCATTATAACTTTTTCTTCATCAATCCAATCATTTTGGCCAGCAGCCTTAATCATGGAATATTCACCGCTGACCTGATAGGCCACAAGAGGCACGCTAAACCTATCGCGTAATTGCCGTAAAATATCAAGATATGGGCCGGCTGGCTTCACCATCAAAAAATCTGCGCCTTCTTCAAGATCTGCCTGCGCCTCGCGCAAAGCCTCGCGCGAATTAGCCATATCCATTTGATAAGTTTTACGATCGCCGCTCTTTGGAGCAGACTCAGCCGCCTCACGAAAAGGGCCATAATAAGCAGAAGCATACTTCACCGCATAGGACATAATTGGAATATGTGTATAACCATGCCCATCAAGACAGCGACGCAAAGCTTGAATGCGCCCATCCATCATATCCGAAGGGGCAACAATGTCCGCACCTGCTTTTACATGTGATAGCGCTATCTTACTCAAAACTTCCAAGGTGGCGTCGTTTTGTACTTCGCCTTCATTGCTGAGTAGACCGCAATGCCCATGTGACGTATATTCACACATGCAAACATCTGTAATCACAATCAAATCATTAAAGCGCTCTTTCAAGCGACGCACTGCACGCTGCACAATACCGTCGTCTGCATAGCCTTCACTGCCTACGGGGTCTTTTTTTGCAGGAATACCAAACAAAATAACTGCCTTAAGGCCATTATTTACGGCCTTACCCACATACTCTTCAAGCTTGGCAAGTCCCAATTGATTTTGACCGGGCATGGCGCCAATTTCTTTGCAAAAATGCTCATCAGGGCAATCCACAACAAAGTATGGCATCACCAAATCTTCCGGACGCAAGGGGGAAGTTTCGCGCACAAGATCGCGCATGGCGGGGCTTTGGCGTAAGCGCCGCCCTCTATAAAAAGTAGGACTAGAATGCATATTTACCTCATGCTATTACAAAAAACTCTTTACAGTCCCTCACCCTCAAAATTTTTCTTTCAATAATAAATTAAAAAATAATTTAAACCATAATTTTCAATTTATTGAAAATTATGCATTAGGGTTTCCAAAGGGGATTATCCCCTTTGGTGGAGGGCTTGGGAGGCAAGGCCTCCCAAAAAAAATTTACTAACAAAAATTTATAAACCGATTTCTTCATCAGTCAAATAACATGCTGGATCTTCAGCCCAAATGTCGTCATAATAGGCTTCAGCGCGTGCTCTAAAGTTTCCGCCGCAAATATTTAAATATTGGCACTTAGCACAACGTCCCTTTACATGAGGTTTTTTATCTTTAAGCTTATGCAAAAGCTCAATATTTGGATCATCCCAAATTTCAGAAAAAGGACGCTCCAAAACATTACCAAAGGTATGATTACGCCAGAATTGATCCGCATGTACTCTGCCATCCCAAGAGATACAAGCAATGCCGCGTCCGGTGCTATTACCCTCATTAAATTGTAACAATTCCATAACTTGCTTTGCACGCTCAGGATCTTCGCGCTTAACACGCTCATACAGATAAATACCGTCGGCATGGTTATCAACCGTCAATATTTCCTTGCCCTGACCTGCTTCAAAGAGCGCACGGGTTTCATCCATAATAAGGTCAAGAAGTTTGCGAGTTTCTGCATGGCTCAAGTCTTCCTTAATAAGCTCAGAACCACGTCCAGAATAAACTAAATGATAAAAACAGGCACGTGGCACTTCAAGATCTTTTAAGAGTTTAAAGATACCGGGAACATCCTGCACATTACGTTTATTGATGGTAAAGCGCACGCCCACCTTAAGCCCTTCGGCTTGGCAATTAGCTATGCCCTCAAGAGCTTTTTTGAAAGAGCCCTTCACGCCACGAAAATGATCATGCACATCTTCCATACCGTCCAAAGAAATACCCACATAGGACAAGCCAACTTCCTTTAATTCCTTAGCTTTTTCCTTAGTAATCAAAGTGCCGTTGGTGGAAATAACCGCGCGCATACCCTTGCCGGTGGCATAGTTTGCAAGCTCCACAAGATCTTTGCGTACCAGCGGTTCTCCGCCGGAAAAAAGCATTACCGGAGCGCCGTAGCTTGCCAAGTCATCAATGATGCCCTTGGCGGCATCGGTAGAAATATCGTCCCTTCCGTCTTCTTCCAAAGCGTGTGCATAACAGTGTACGCACTTAAGATTACATCGACGGGTCATATTCCAAACCACAACGGGTTTTTTATCCTTAGAAAATTGTAAAAGATGCGAAGGCAATTTGCCAGCTTCACGTCCATAACGCAGAGCATCCGAAGGCTCTACCTGTCCACAATATAATTTTGAAATACCTATCATATTTGCTCCATCGCTTTTATTCCAACAGTCTGTGGAAAAACTACCAATAAAATTGATACATTTTCAACAGGCTGTGAAAGTTGTTAGAGGATAATTTTTCTCACACCATTTTAAATCATAATACTGTTATGTATTTTGACAATATCTTAAAAAAAATAAATCACATATAATTTTGGGAGGCGCTGCCTCCCAAACCCACCGCCCGCTAACAGGCTGTAGTAAAAAGTTTTTGAGGGGGGGGGTCTGGGGGAGGGAACTTTTTTCAAAAACCGACCCGAAGGGCTTGTAGCCGTAGGCG
>CAYJHU010000028.1:0-14583 GCA_964369655.1 uncultured Desulfovibrionaceae bacterium
CTGGGGGAGGGAGCTTTTTTCAAAAAGTTCCCTCCCCCAGAAAAAAAGAAATTAAAATTTTCTTAAAAGATATAATAGAGGAAGATATGGACGCAGTACAATTGGTTGGCAAGGCTTTACAAGAAATAGTGCAGGAGCTTGGCTTAAGCTATCCTGAAAAAGTAACCATCGAGCCGCCGCGCGATACTAAGCATGGCGGAGATCTTGCGGCCAACGTTGCCATGATGCTGGCTAAAGAAGCCAAGTCGGCGCCGCGGGCTTTGGCAGAAAAAATTGCAGAAAAGCTCACCGCACATCCTGCCATTGCCAAGGTCGATGTGGCTGGTCCCGGTTTTTTGAATATTACCCTTGAGGTGAGTTTTTGGCAAGAAATGGTTCTGCACATGGAAGAGCTGGGCGCTAAGTATGGCTCCAATGTGGCTACTGCGCCGCGTAAGGTGCTGGTGGAATATGTTTCTGCCAATCCCACAGGGCCTTTGCACATTGGGCATGGGCGCGGTGCGGCTGTGGGCGATAGCCTGACCAGAATTTTACGCTTTGCCGGCAATGAAACGCACACCGAATATTATATTAATGATGCCGGAAATCAAATGCGCCTTTTGGGGCTTTCGGTATGGCTACGCGCTCGTGAAATTTGTAATCTCCCCGTTGAGTGGCCAGAGTCTTATTATAAAGGCGATTATATTATTGATATTGCAAAAGAAGTACTTTTGCAAAGCCCTTCTTCCTTGCCTCAAGATATGGCCGAGAAGCTACTCGCCGATGCAGATAATCTTATGGAGCAAGATGCCGAAAAAGCGCAAGATATTTGCTATGAATATGCCATGGCTAGTATTATGCAGGGCATTAAGCAGGATTTGCAAGATTTTCGCGTAGAGCATGAGGTGTGGTTTTCCGAAAAATCACTAGTGGATCGCGGAGCCATTGACGCTAGCTTTGAGGCCTTAAAAAAAGCCGGCCTTTCGTATGAAAAAGACGGCGCTTTGTGGTTTGCCACAGAAAAATTGGGAGATGATAAAGACAGAGTACTGCGTAAGTCCGACGGATCCTTAACGTATTTTGCTTCAGATATTGCCTATCATCACGATAAATTCACGCGCGGCTTTGAGTATCTTATTGACGTGTGGGGCGCAGATCACCATGGTTATATTCCGCGCATGCGCGCTGCCATTAGCGCCCTTGGGCATGAGCAAAGCTCCTTTGATGTGGTGCTCATCCAATTGGTGAATCTTTTGAAAAATGGTGCACCCATCAGTATGTCAACTCGCGCTGGTACTTTTGAAACATTGGCGGACGTGGTGGCAGAAGTGGGCGCAGATGCAGCACGCTTTATGTTCCTTTCACGTAAAAGTGACAGTTCCTTGGACTTTGACCTTGAGCTTGTGAAACAGCGCAGTATGGATAATCCTGTGTATTATGTGCAATATGCGCATGCACGTATTTGTGCACTTTTACGCAGAGGGATAGAAAGAGGCATGACCTTGCCGCAAAAATCTGCTATGGCAGATTTAACTCCTTTGACGCATGAAGATGATTTGGCGCTCATTGGCATGGCGGCGCGTTTTCCCTATGTGGTTAAGCTTGCGGCACAAAATTTGGGACCACAATATATTAGTCACTATCTTACTGAATTTGCAGGTTCTTTGCATTCGTTTTATGGAAGACATCACATCTTACAAGAAGATAATGTACCGCTAAGTACGGCGCGCCTTTTATTGCTTCGCAGTATTGCGAAGGTGCTTTCCAGCGGTCTAGATTTACTTGGTGTCAGCGCACCTGAAAATATGTAAAAAGAAGATTATGGCACAAAATACTAAAAAAGCTCCACCATCATCACCGCCCGCGGCTGAGAAGAAATTTTCCTTAAGCTTGGGATTTTCTACTTTGATGACAGCGCTCACCGTGCTTGTGGGCTGTGTGGTGGTTTCCTTTATGCTGGGCGTTATTGTGGGACGCGATCAAGGAAGAATTGCTCCCATGGTCGACAGAGTTTTACCGGCTAAACAAGCGGAAAAACAAAGCGCAGAGCAAGCTTCTTCTGTAAAGCAAAATGCAGAAAAAAAATCTGCAGACGCCGCACAGACAAAAAGCACTGAAGCCGCCGCTGAAAAAGCAAAAGCTGGCAGTAAGATAATGACAGCGGAAGAACTTAAATATGTTAATGCCTTAAAAAGTAAAGAACAAGCTTCCTCTGATGCAAAAAAAGCTACGGAGGGGCAGGGGGCTTTAGCTGGTAGTACTCCTGCTGCTGAGTCAAAACCGGAAAACGCGGCTCCGTCAGCGACGCAAGTGTTTGATTATGTTTTTCAAGTTTCTTCTCTTAAGGATGAAAAGGCTGTGGACAAGTTGCGCGCTGAGCTTGAGGGCGAAGGCATGCGTACTCGCATGAGTAAGAGCGCGGCATATTATATAGTATTTGTCCTTGTGCGTGGTACAGAGTCGCAAGCTCAGGCAGTGCGTGCCCGTTTGATAGAAATGAAACTTGGTAATCCCTTACAAAAACAAAAAACAGCGGTGCGTTAACGTGAATATCATAGCAACTTCTTTAGCAAAAATTGGAGCATTCAGCTTTGATATTTTGACGTATATGGGCTCACTTTTTGCTTTTTTCTTAAGCTCGGTGAAGCATATTTTTTCTACTCCGCACATATTCGCAAAATTTCGCGCAGAAGTTTATGCCATTGGCGCAAAGTCACTTTTTTTGATTTTGCTCATTGGTGTTTTTTGCGGTATGGTTTTGGGATTACAAGGATATTATACCCTCGTAAAATTTGGCTCCACGGGCATGCTTGGGGCGGCGGTTTCGCTTACGCTTATTCGCGAGCTTGGGCCGGTGCTTACAGCCATCATGCTTACGGGGCGCGCTGGTTCCGCCATGACAGCAGAAATTGGCGTCATGCGTATTTCTGATCAAATAGATGCGCTTGAGGTTATGGATATTCATCCCATTGGCTACTTGGTAACGCCGCGCCTGTTGGCAGGACTTTTAGCTTTTCCTTTATTAACAGCTATTTTTGATGTGATTGGTATTATTGGAGGCTATCTTACGGGCGTGTTGATGCTTGGCATCAATGAGGGTGCGTATTTTTATCAAATTCAAAATGCCGTCACTATGAATGATGTTATGGGTGGATTTTTGAAGGCACTTACCTTTGGAATTATTGTGACAACGGTATGTTGTTTTCAGGGGTATAATACGCATTTGCGCCGCGATAGCGTGGGGCCGGCCGCCGTTGGTAACGCCACCACAGCCGCTGTGGTTATGGCTTCAAGCTTGATACTTGTGGCTGACTATGTGCTCACATCTTTGTTATTGTAGGTAAAATATGCAAGCTAGCACCATAACATTTGAAAATTGTACCCTTGGCTACGGGCAAAAAATCGTAGTAAAGGACGTTAACGCGCACATTCCGCATGGTAAAATTACTGTGATTTTAGGTGGTTCTGGAAGCGGAAAGTCTACGCTTTTGCGCCATATGGTGGGCTTATCTTCGCCCATGGGCGGGCGTATCCTTTATGGGGACACAGATTTTTTTGCTCTCAAAACGCAAGAATTTCGGCGTATTCGGCGGCGTATAGGCATACTCTTTCAAGATGGGGCATTGCTTGGAGCTTTGACCGTACTTGATAACGTAGCGCTGCCCTTGCACGAGCATACTAAACTTTCCAAGGCGGCCATACATAAGGCGGCCATGCGTACTTTGTCCTTGGTGGGGCTTAATGAGGCCGGTGAGCTTTACCCAAGTCAACTTTCCGGCGGTATGCGCAAAAGAGCAGGACTTGCGCGCGCCATGATTACCGAGCCACCCTTTTTATTTTGCGATGAGCCAACCTCCGGCCTTGACCCCATTACCGCGGCTCAGATGGATCAGATGCTGCTCGATATGAAGAAAACTTTTCCGCATATGAGCATTGTTGTGGTGAGCCATGACCTTGATAGTCTTGAACGTATTGCCGACCATGTATTGGTTTTACATGCACAAAAATTGGTTTTTTGTGGCTCTTTGGAAGAATTGCAAAAAAGCGACGATGAATATTTACAAGGGTTTCTTGCACGTAAGGCAGAGCCTGTGGGGCAAAAAACCTTGGGGAATTTTCAGGAGCAAGATGCAGATGTGCATGAAGCCTTGCTTAGCTGGATGAAAAGGTAAAGTTTACACATATCAGCCCTGTAAAGGGCATATTTTGCCTAATTGTAAAGTACAGTAAAAATTATATAATACCTTTAAATGAGGAAGTTATGAAAATCTCAAAAGAAATTGGCTTGGGCGTATTTGTGCTCATTGGGCTTATTTGCACTGCCTATCTCACGATAAAGCTTGGACGCATGGAAGTTCTTGGCGGTAATGGCTACGAAATTTCCGCTCGTTTTAACTCCATTGCGGGCTTGCGTGTTGGTGCTGGTGTAGAAATTGCAGGCGTGCAGGTTGGACGCGTGTCTGCGGTGCAGTTGGATGGCAAAAATTTTCAAGCAAAAGTCATTTTATACCTTGACAATACCATTAAACTCACTGACGATACCATAGCTTCGGTAAAAACGAGCGGCCTTATTGGGGATAAGTATATTAGTCTTGCCCCTGGTGGCTCTGACACCATGCTTACGCCCGGCGGTGAAATTATAGATACGGAATCCGCCGTGGACTTAGAATCACTTATCAGTAAATATGCTTTTGGAGGTGTTTAATGCTACGTAAAAACGTTTTTCTTCCCATAATCTGTGTACTTTTGGCAGGTTTTTTGTTCGTGAGTAGTAATGCTCATGCCAATGCAGATGCCGCTAAGGCAGCCATGGACAGCGCCGTACAGCAAATTCTTAATTATTTGAAAGATCCCGGCTATGCTAATCCAGCCACCCGTAAAAACCTCAATAAATCCATTGAGCGCGTGGTTTATCAAATTTTTGACTTTGGCGAATTTTCACAGCGCACAGTAGGAACCTATTGGTCTTCCTTTAATCCTGCGCAGAAAAAAGCCTTCACAGATGCTTTTGCGGAACTGCTTTTTGCCACCTACCTTGATAGTCTTGATGGCTATAATGGTGAAACCATGCAATATACCGGTGTTGTCAGCGGTAATAACGGCACCAGAGCCGAAATTCGTACCGTTGTCACCATGAAGGGTAACAAAAAAATCCCCATTTCTTATCGTATGCTCCCCAAGGGCGGAACGTGGCGTGTGTATGACGTACTCATCGAAGGCGTGAGCCTTGTAAAGAACTATCGCAGTCAATTTAGTGATATTCTCGGCAAAGCAAGCCCCGAACAATTGACCCAACGTGTACGCGAAAGAGCACAGGCCATTAAAAAATAAATAAGATAATATTTTATGTGTAACGTAAAGCATTTTGTAAAAATTATACTTTGTCTTAGCCTTTTTCTCAATGCAGCTTGCTCTGCAGGTACCGGCATTGGGGAAATAGGCTTTGTCAATCCTGCCGCTTTACATGGCTCCATGGGCAAAAGCTCAGGGGATTCAAACCTTGATGATTATGGCGATGTGGGTGGCGATGGCGTTGCCGGAAGCCTTGATGACTACGGCGCTGCTAGCAGTGTGCATAGCATTTCTGACCCACTGGAACCGTGGAATAGATTTTGGTTTGGCTTTAACGACATTTTTTACCTGTATATTGCAAAGCCGGTGCATAGCGCATACGACGCCATCGTGCCGGATAGTGTGCAAACGGGCCTCAGCAATATGCTACGCAATATTCTCTTTCCGGCGCGTTTTGTTAATGCTATCTTGCAAGGTAAGTTTAAGCTGGCCGGTGTGGAAATGGGACGCTTTATCATCAATACCACCGTGGGTATTGGGGGTATCTTTGATATAGCCGCACAAGAAAAAACCGTAGTGCCATGGACGCGTGAGGGTGAGGATTTTGGTCAAACCCTTGGGCATTGGGGCATAGGCGAAGGTTTTTACTTGGTGCTACCCATTCTAGGCCCTTCATCCCTACGTGATGGTTTTGGCTCAGCGGTGAACTTTTTTATAGATCCTTTGCTGTATGTTGACCCTACCTTCATTTCCACAGGGGTAGTAAGTGGAATGTACTTCAATGAAGTACGTGATATCTTGCCTACCTACGAACAGGCCAAGCGCATTGCTGTTGATCCTTATATTTCCGTACGTGAGGCTTATGCTGCGTATCGCAAACAGCAAGTTCTAAAATAATTGTACGCTGGAAAATGTGCAAAAGTATGTTTTCCAGCGCTATTAATTTTCCTCAAATTCACTAAATATTCAGCGTGTTCTGCAAAACACATTTCTTTGCCTTGCCATATGCTTAATAAGGCTTATTCTATCAGCATTGCCAAAAGCAAAAAACTTTATAAGGAGTATTCATGTTTTCCATATATAAATTTCAACGTTTAGCCTTATTGTTAGGGGGACTATGCATGAGTAGCATCGCATTTGGAGCTGGTGAAGCAGTAAGCGCCAACCCTGAAACAAATAAATCAACCGCTGCCAAGGAGCTTTCAACCGATAAAGCTCAAATTACCATCCTTAAAAATGGTCTGACCGTCTATGTTTTACCAGATGAGCGTTTTCCGCTGGTTTCAACGCGCCTCTATGTTAAAGCAGGCTCGTCTACAGAAAGCCCAGAAGATGCAGGCATCAGCCATGTGTTTGAGCACATGGTGTTTAAAGGAACAAAAAAATGGCCTAATAATGAATTAGCAGTTGCTGTAGAATCTGCCGGTGGTTATCTTAATGCTGCCACAGGCTTTGATTATACTGTCTATAAAATTGATTTACCAGCCAAAGATTGGGCTTTAGGTATTGATATAGTACACGAAATGGCATTTAATTCCACCATTGGCAATACTGAGCTAACAGCAGAAAAAGAAGTGGTTTTGTCAGAAGTAAAATTGTATGAAGATCGCCCACAGAGTAGAATTTTTGAGGAATTGCACGGGAATCTCTTTAAGGGCACATCCTACGAGCATCCGATTATTGGCTATGAAAAGACAATTAATGCCATCACCCCTGAATCTATACGTAAATATATTGCTAAATACTATCAACCGCAAAATATTGTCTTGTCTGTAGTGGGTAATGTGGATGCCCAAAAAGTCTTAGAAGAGAGCGAAAGGATTTTTGGAAATATTCAAAATACTGCAGAAATGCACCCATCTACCCCCATTGACGTAAGCAGTCTGAGTTCGTCCAGCCTCAACGTTCAGGAGGGGGATTGGAATAAAGTATATCTTGGTGTAGCACTGCCTGTTCCCGGCTTTATGGACGTACGCTCCCTTGACTTAAGCGTGCTTGCACATGTGCTTGGCGGTGATGCCACTTCCTATCTTTATAAAAAATATAAATATGATAAGCAAATTGTAGATTCCATCTCTGCGTCAAATTACTCCTTTGAGCGTGTGGGCATGTTGTATTTTACAGTGCAATTGGAAGCCAAAAATGTTCCGCTTTTTTGGAAAGAGTTTGTTACTGATTTGGCAAACTTAAAAGCCAGTCTTTTTTCTGATAAAGACATTGCCAGAGTCAAACTCTTAGTTGAGGATAGCATTCAAAGATCTAAGGAAACCATCTCCGGTCTAGCCTCAAATAAAGGCTATACGCAGCTTTTCCTCGGCGGAGAGCAAGGCGAAAAGAATAGATTGGCCTCACTGGCTGATATTAATTCCGAGCAATTGCAAGAAGCTATTGATACATGGTTTGTCCCCCAAAGACTCAATGTGTCTGTGCTGGTTCCAAAGGGAACGAAGCTTCCTGACCTTAAGGCTGATTTAGATAAAATATGGCCGACCACACAAACAAAAAGCGAAAAAGTGAGCGCCAAAGCCACAGGGGAAACTAAAACCATTGAACTTGGTCAAGGGCGCAAACTCATACTCATTCCCGATGCCACCATGCCTTACACGTCCCTGAATCTCTATATGACAGGTGGCGATTCTTTAAGCTCTAAGGTTGGCGGTAATTCCAAATATAAGCCCGGCTTAGCAAACTTAACTGCATCTGTACTCACTTCCGGCACAAAGCAAATGACTGCGCCGCAAATTAATGAATATTTAGCAGAGCGTGCCTCAGGCTTAAGCGCCAGTAGCGGGAAACAAGTGTTTATTATTTCAAGCTCGCAACCATCACGTTTTAATAAAGATATTTTTGAATTATTCAAAAATACAATGCAAGATCCAACCTTTAGCCAAGAAGAAGTACAAAGGGAAATGAAAACGCAAATAGCACGCATTCGTACGCGTGACGATAGACCCACAAGCTATGCCTTTTCGCAGATACCTTCCTTCTTGTTTGGATCTGAGCATCCCTATGGATTGAAATCTCTGGGAGATATTGCCCAAGTTGAAAAATATTCCAGAAATGACATACTTGATTTTTGGAAAAAACAATCTCAAGAGCCTTGGGTGCTCACAGTAGCTGGTGATTTTAACGAAGAAGAAGTGCTCGCATTTGCTCGCTCTTTGCCAAAGCCAAGCCAAAAAAGTATGGAAATTAAAGAGCCCATGTGGGGCAAAAAAAATACCCTAGATTTACATGTGCCTGGGCGTGAGCAAGCTCACTATGTTCTTGCCTTCAAATCCATACCGGCGCATCATCCAGATGCTGCCGCCCTTGAGCTTTTACAGCTCATCCTTGCGGGGCAATCAGGGCCACTCTTCAATGAGCTACGCTATCGTCAAGGGCTTGGATATTCAGTAACGGCCATGCAAAATTCCTATCCTACCACCGGAGTTTTCATGTTCTATATCGGAACTGAACCGGAAAAAATTGAAAAAGCTCAAGCCGGTTTCGAAAAAATCATCGCTGATGTGCAAAAAAATCTTTTCAAAGAAGAAGAGCTCGAACGCGCTAAACAGCAAATGGAAGGTGACTATTACCGCTCCATCCAAACCCTCAATAGCCGAGCCGATGAAGCAAGTATGTACAGCATACTCGGCCATGATATTGATTTTAGAAAGAAAGCCATCGAAACAGCCAAGAGCAAAACCCTTGAAGATGTACGCCGTGTGGCACAAAAATATCTCAATAATGGCTATATAATAAAAGTTACGCCTTAATTTTGTAGCTTGTTTTAAGTTTTTTCTGGGGGGAAACTTTCTTGAAAGAAAGTTTCCCCCCAGACCCCCCTTCAAAAAACTTTTATGGAATTTTCCTCACGGAAAATTCTTGTGGTTTTAAACTATTACACACTTAATCAAAAAGCTCCGTCCTTTTCAACTTGTTGAAAAGGACGCATTAGGGTTTCCAAAGGGGATTATCCCCTTTGGCGGAGGGTTTGGGAGGCAGCGCCTCCCAAGAAAAAAACTTCCCAATAAAATTAACATAAAAAAGGAAAATTTTGCCTATATATCCTCATAATCTTCATTATCTATAGTGGGAATAAAATTTGCACACATACCGCAGGGAGTGGTTGTGGCAGGTTTTTCCTAGTTTTAATTTGCATGCGTGCAAGCAATAGTAAGTGAGGATAGTATGCTTTTATCATCATCTGACTATAATTATTCTATTCTTTCGGCTTATGGTTCTTTTAATACCTCCTTGGCCGGTGGATATAATTCTGAGCGTTCAAACGGCTTGGCCTTAAATGTGGGCGCAAGTGAACCAAGCCAAAGCCGTACTTCTTTTTCCGACTTTTTAGCTGTGACCGGAAGCACCATAAATCCTCAAGATGTCGTAAGTTTTAGCACGGATACAGAGCAAACATTTTTTTGGGAAAATAGTTTCCCCGTAGTAAATTCTGCCTTGGATATGTCCTCAATTTTGCGAGATGCTATTTCGCTTGTTCCTGAAGATTCCAAAAAATTCAATACTGTAGATCAAAACCAGCCTTCTATTTCTGTAGAGCTTGCCGAAAATAAAGAAGAAGCTGCAAGTGACTACAATACAGCCAAAAGCAATGAATTTTCTGTGCAAAATATGGATAATATAACCTCCACTCGCAGTCATTTGCACGTTGTGGAGGATTCCGGTACGGCTTATCCCGATGTGACGAGCACAACGCAAAATGGCTCGGTGGTGACGCTGCAGCGTGATGTGCAAGATGCCAGCGGAACTGTTGCCTCTAGTATTAAATTTACCACAAAAAACGGCCTTGAGCTGACCATGCAACTTACGGAAGATGCACATATAAGTGAATATGCCAATGGTAATATTTATATGCAAACCGCCAGCGGCGAGATAAAAGCCTTTGATAGCGCCGGCAATGCCATTGATTATGCAGATAAAAGTGAATGGGGCACGCCCACACAAGATATTTATGTGAATAAAAGCGCCCAAATGGTAGATACCGGCGATGGCAATGATATGGTCTTTGACCTTTCCGGAACCAGCAGCTTTGTGGGCACAACGGGCAATAAAAATATTTTCTTATTAAATTCCACACATTCAGGCGCCACCTTTGATCTTGGTGACGGCGATAATACTATTTACGGCTCAACCATCATTGATGATAGCACGCTGACGGTTGGTAATGGAAGTACCACAATTTCTACCCTAGGCGTGAATAATTCAAAAATTACCGGCGACGATGGGAATTTGAACCTCGATACTATTAGTATGGAAAATACTAATATCATCCTTGGTGATGGTAAAAATGAAATTAGCGCCTGGGGCGAAAGCACTCATTCTAACATCGTGCTTGGAAACGGAAGCAATGATGTGCGCATGAACTTGCAAGAAAGCACCCTTGACATAGGCGATGGCAATAATGTTGTTGTCCTCTCCTTTGTAAACAATAGTATGGTAAATATTGGTAATGGAAACAATATCTTTACCGCAAGTAATATAGAGGATGCCAAAATTAAGGTTGGAAATGGCGACAACAGAGGAAATATATTTGCCCTTGAAAATGCCGATATTACTCTAGGCAATGGGAATAATAGTCTACATGTTACAGCCTTAAATGGTGGTGATAATATCTTCACCCTTGGTGATGGCGATAATAGTTTAAATGCACAAGCCTCCAGTAGTGGAAGCTTTAATATCGGTAATGGCAATAATGATCTGTATTTTGCCCTGCTCAATGATAGTAATGTGAATATTGGTGATGGCAATAATACACTCTTCTTTGATTCGCTCACCAATGGTACCGTCAATATAGGTGATGGGGATAATACCATTGCAGGTAATACCATCCATGAAAGCGTATTTAATGTGGGTGAAGGCGACAATAGCTTTGACTTCCTTAATATTTATGACTCCATATTCAATGTGGGCGATGGCAAAAATGCCTTTGTTGCGCAGATGGTTTTTGATACCATTATGAATTTAGGCAATGGTGATAATGACTTTACCTTTAGGCAATTTGACCGAAGCACCATAAACACAGGCGATGGCACCAATAACTTTAACATTGACTACAGCGAGGATTCTACCTTTAAGACTGGCGATGGAAAAAATACTTTCACTACCCAGACCCTCTTAAATTCGCTTATCGATGCAGGCAATGGAGATAATAGTTTAGCGAGTGAAAATGTAAATGATAGCTTGTTGAATTTTGGCCATGGCAATAATACACTTGATGTGAGCGTCATGCATGATTCTGTTTTGACAGCCGGACATGGGACAAATGCATTTAATGCCGTGAGCTTGTCGGCTAGCAAAATGAACCTCGGCAATGGTGATAATGCGCTCACAGTTGAAACGGTAAAAGATAGTATTTTTACGGTGGGTAATGGTGATACCACATATAATTTTACTGAAATTTACAATTCCGCTTTCAATATGGGCGATGGTGAAAATGTCTTTATGGCGCAAGCCTTGTTTGGCAGTATAGTTAATATGGGCAGCGGCGAAAATACTGTTAAGGTAACATTACAAGAAGATAGCCAAATAAATAAAGGCCAGAGCAAGGAGGTAACCTCACTTCCTAGCCAAAGCGAGCCTCTTGATATGGGGAATTTATCTGATGTACAGCCGCAAACAAGTGCACAAGCTTCTAATGCAGAAAGCGTAAGCACTTCAGCCGCCGAAGATGAAAATGCCTCAATTTCCTTAGTGCAGCAATTTAGGGATATTATTGATAAGCATAGGTTTGGCAGTGCTAAGTCAGGAAGTGGCGATGAGGCGGACATTACAGACAAGGATTCATCGGTAAGCAGTTCTTCGCAAAGTTCTTCAGAAGACGCCATTGAAGACGTAAAAAATCAAATAAAGGAAGTTTCCAGTGAGCTTTCCTCCATAGCAGGAAGCGCAGTAACAACTCAGAGCGCCAAGTCCACAGCGCGTGTGGAGCAATTACAAACAGAACTAACTCAGCTTGAAGCACAGTTAGCGCAACTTGAGCTTGCCGCCTCCAAAGAAGAGTCAGATGCATAGTGATTTTTTGCCCAAAAGTATCTGCATATGGATTTTTAAAACTTCAAAGAATTAAGTGTAATATTTTATTGCATTTGGCAAAGAATATGTATAGAGTATAGACATTCTTTAGAACGATTCTAAACATTTTGTCTTCGTTTGGAAGAACTATACTTTACTATTATTTGAGTCTTGGAGGTATTTTCATGAAATTTAACACGGTTAGTAAACTGTTTTGCCTTACGCTCATGACACTTTTTTGTGTGGCATGTGGCCCCAACAACACTGTTCCTTTAACCTATCCCGTTAAAGACAGTGCGCTTTTGCCTGCGCCTAATGCTCCGCGCGCAACGGTAGTGCTCTTTGCTGACAAGCGCACACAAATGCACCTTGGCACACGTAACAATAATACCACTTTTGAGGGTACAAGCTCTATTCCTGAATATATCAGTCGTTCTTTTGCTGATGCATTATCACGCCGCGGCATTCAGGTTTCCTTTGCAAGCAATATGGATCAAGCAAGAAGAGCCGGCCCAGGTTATATTGTCACCGGCGTTGTTAATGAGGCCACCTTGAAGGAAGTTTCCGTGGCAGAACTGCGCGTAACCACCGCTGCAGAGGTTCGAGTGCGTAATCCTCAAGGAGCTATTATTCTAAACGAAAATATCTCTGCTAGCCAAAGTGTTGCCGGCCTTATCTCTACCTCCACCGCCACAGAGCTCATTCAAAGCACCGTGCAAGAGATGATTCGCCCCGGCGCCGATAAAGCAACCTTTTCCATGGGCTACAGCCCTAAATAATAGCAGGTATGGTTTTTTATACGACCATAGCTAATAACATAAAGCGCGCCCAAAACCTTATCTTTGGGTGCGCTAGCCTTACTTTTCTTTTCTGCGTATTGCTATATCCCATTCAAATAGCTCACGCAGCCGCTTCAAAGCCCTCTTTTGAGCGTACGCTTACCTTTTCCTGCGCTGACGATATGCCCACAGAGACAGCCCTTAGCATCATAAGATCTATGCTTTATTTGCAAACTTTGCGCGATGCTCATAAGGATTTGGCCAGCAATAAGGTGCTTTCCTTTGGCATAAAAGAAGATTTTATGCAGATGGCGCTGATTTCTCAACTCTACACTCCAAATTTTCAGGTAGAAAACCTTGAAAATGAGCCGCGTGGCGATAAAAAAATGAGCATCACCCTAAAGCAAGATAGCACGAATCTTTCTGAAGATATGAGCAAGCATTTGGGGGAAAAAACTCTTTTGGATATGCGCCTTGAGTGGCTGACGCTTGTGCAAGAAAACGCCAAAAAAGGCGAAGATTATTTACTCATCGCTTCCGGAATACGCCAAAGCGCCCTTGAGCCGCCAGCCATTGTGGCAAAAGCCAATGATGTGGCCAAAACTTTGGATGCTTTGTGGCTTCTGGATACAGCTTTGAAGAATTTTTACGAAAGATGGCATGAACCCAAAAAAGTAGAAGAACTTCTGCTTAAAGCTATTAAAATCAATGATAAATTACCATTAATTTGGGCATGCCTCGGAGAAGTGCAATTACAACTTGATGCCCCCGCCAAGGCTCTTGAAAGTGTCAACAAATCTTTGAGCTTGCAAGCGGATCGAGGGTATGCGCTCTACATTCGCGGCCTTGGGCATTTGCGTTTGCAACAACCCTCCATGGCCAAAGTAGATTTTGACGCCGCCCTAGCCTTAGAACCAGACACAGTGCCGTGGCTTCGCGCCAGAGGTGCTACGCTTATGTTTTTAGAGCAATATGACCTTATGTGCAAAGATTTCAATAAAGCGTGTAGCCTTGGGGACTGCGAAGGACTTATGACTGCACGCAAGCGTAAACTGTGCCTCCCCCAAAGCCCTAGCAAGAAAAAATAATGCCCGCCACCGTTCTTGTAAAAGTGTATGGGGACTTAAGCCCGGTGCCATACAGTATCGTTGCGGAATTACAAGCACATTTCCCCATGTCAGAAATAATGGAGCCGGAAGAAATGCTTATCCATCAGCAGGATTTTTTGCGCCTAGCCTTTGAAGGTATTTATTTTGATATGGATGACATCCTGCCCATAATACACACGTATCTCACCCCTCAAAGCGCAGGAAAAATTGACTATCTTGACTTAGACGCATGGCGTATGACACGCTATGTTATTAAGGGCACTACCATCAGTATAAGTAGCGTTGGCCTCAATAATGTTATGGATTATGCCGGCTTATAATTTCAACTTCTGCTTGTTATAGGCATTTTTACAATGTCTACGATAGTATGAATATTCATGAGTTTTAACTTTACTCTTCTGAATACG
>CAYJHU010000029.1:0-11996 GCA_964369655.1 uncultured Desulfovibrionaceae bacterium
GCCTTACAGGCGCATAAGAAAAACCACCAGCTATGCTGGTGGATTCTTACTTGTTCTTGTGAAGTTTGTATAAGGACATCATTTTTTTGTAGCTTTGGTATGGGATACACAGTCTAAGGACACATTCATTGAGCGAAAATCACGCTTTTATGTTGCTTATATAGGACAAGACAGAAGTGCTCAAACGATGGAAAACGCAATAGAATACCTGTATTCACAGCTACCTATAGGAGCCTTTTTAACTGCTACAACTGACAGAGGTAAAGAATTTGCGTGTCACCAGCGCGTAAAGAGTCGTTTTAATATAGATATGTACTTTGCCGATGCACACGCACCGTGGCAACGGGGAAGTAATGAAAATGCAAATGGTTTGCTTAGGGAATTTTACCCTAAGCAAACCAATTTAACGGATGTGGAGCAAGATGAGCTAGGTCAAAAGCTAAAGTTGATTAACAATAGACCTAGAAAATGTCTTGGGTGGAAAACTCCTATAGAAGTATTTCTACAAGAGGTGTCGCAGTTCTGTTGACAAACCGCCAACATAAAAAATTTACCAGCGAAAGTAGACATAAAAGCGCTCAAGCTTCCTTCCCAAAAGCACTTTTCAAAACCATACCGCGGAAACCGCTCAGCCAGATCAAGAAGCGCCTGCACTAATGGCATATCATCCCTAGGCTTTGCCACATAGTTGAAGGTTGTCCTGCTTAATTTTAAAGCTAAACAGCCCTTACTTATTGAAAGGCCAAACTCTTCATGGGCAAAAAGAACAATGCTACGCTTCTCTGCTGGCTTTAAAGCTTTTTTTCAATAACAGCCTTTAATGCCATATTTTCAAGGCTTAAGTCTGCAAACATTTGCTTAAGGCGTGAATTTTCATGCTCTAAGTCACGAATCCGCTTTATATCAGAGGCTTCCATACCGCCATATTTACTTTTCCAATTGTAAAAAGTCGCGTTGCTTATGCCATGTTCACGGCATACGTCTTTGGCAGTACGCCCGGCTTCCACCTCTTTCAAAATCTTAATAATTTGGTGCTCTGTAAAACGAGATTTCTTCATGACTTCCTCCTAAGGAATAGTTTGCCAGAAATCTCTAATTTTGACTTGTACTATTTTACGGGAAGATTACACTTTTAAAGTGTGAACTACCTTAGACTAGGAAGCACAGAGGCTTGACAAAAAACTATGAATTTGATGTGCTATTTTCTTTATTTTTTCTTCAGGTAAGTCATAGTAAAGTGGTAGGCAAGCAATACGCATGGATATATTTTCCGATATAGGACATGAGTTTTTGGAGTTTAAATAAGGTAAAGTGTTTAGAGATGGATAAAAATATCTTCTTGGAAGAATATCAAATTTTTCAAGATGTGAAAGTGTTTTTTCCCTTTGTTCGTGCGTAGCAAAAAGTACAGGGTAATAGGCATAATTATAGTCTAATAAGTCTATCATCTTTGGTCTTTGTAAAATATTTTCAAGTTCTTTATCATAGAGTGCAGACATATTCCGCCTGCATTCTAAGATTTCATCAAAATATTTCATATTCAACAGCCCCATAGCTGCCTGAAATTCATTAGGCTTTGCGTTTATCCCAAGGCAAATATGTTCGTCACCATTATGACCACACCTTTGCTGCAAATTATATCTACTGCAAGTTGAAGCATCCTTGAAAACGCAGCCTCCGCCTTCGATAGTATGCATGGCCTTCGTAGCATGGAAAGAAACTGTGGTTACATCGCCATAGTGCAATAAACTTTTTCCTTTATATTTTGAGCCAAAAGCATGAGCTCCATCATAAATAACTTTTAAATTATATTTAGTCGCTATTGTTTGTATTGCATCAACATCGCAAGCGTAGCCATAAATGTGCACAGCTAGGATAGCCTTGGTGTTTTTTGTAATTGCAGCTTCAATTTTTTGTGGATCTATGGTGAAGTTTTCCGAATTAATATCAACAAAGACAGGGGCACACTTTTGCCATAAGATGGAAGATACTGTTGCCACATAGGAGAAAGGAGTAGTTATAATCTCTCCCTCATTAATATCTAAACTAGATAAAGCTAACATTAAGGCAAGCGTGCCATTTGTAGTAAAATGAAAATAAGGGACATTCAAATAATCCTTTATGTTATCTTCAAATTGTTGCACTAATGGCCCGTTATTGGTCAAAATATCGCGTTCAAAAATGCTTTTTGTAAGCTCTACAAACTCTTCAAAGGGAGGAAGAAAAGGTTTGGTAATAAAAATTTTTTCTTTAATGCCTATTTTCTTATTTGTCATAACTATTATTCGCTAACATGTTAAGTTTATGCTTAATTCTGTCTATTGTTTTATGAATTTTTTATAGAGTTTAAAAAAACCTTTGCAAAATGAGGATAAGCCTCTGAAGCTTGATTCAAATAAGTATCATCCTTTGTGGCTAAATAATGTTTTAAGAAAGACGTAAACACGCCACTAGAAAGGTTTGTCATCAATAATTGATACTTACCATCAAAGTGTTCGTTGATGGCATTATAGGTATTAAGCTCGTCCATGCCATGCTTTAAGCGATGTTCTACAACGTGCTCGCTTCCATAATAAAAAGATGCTACATGCCTTCTGTATGTACTCATTACTTCATTTATAAAGCCAATTTTTCCTATTTCAGCATGCAATAAATGCCAATACCAATCTGAGGGGACAATATCCGCCCTAAACCACAGGGGTATACCTGCCTTAAACCTCCACCTATATACCACAGAATTTGTTTGTATAAAATTGTATTTTAACAAATCTGCAATATAGTAAAAAGAATTGATACCACGCGGTAAAGATTCGGGATTGGGATATATACTGTCCCTGTTGGTTCCATCCTCATAGTACACAGAAACGGGATGAAAGCATAAGCCATAGTCAGGATTTTTTTCCAAAAAGTCTACCTGTTTTTGTAGCTTTAAAGGATCGGTAAAAAAATCATCTCCATCGCAAAGGGCAACATATTCGCTTTTGCATATTTCAAAAGCACTTTTAGCGCTTAGAGAACCACTACGATACTGTAAATATACTGGACGAATATGCGAATATTGTCGAGCGTATTTAGCAATAATATTAACACTTGCATCTGATGAAGCATCATCAACAATGATATGCTCTATGGGGAAATCGCATTTTTGAGCTATAACGCTTTTTATGCAATCCTCAATGTATTTTTCATGATTAAAGCATGTTGTAACAATTGTAAGCAAGGGCTTTGGACGAGGGTAACTAAAATCCGGATATGATAGTTTTTTTGCACGATGGTCTTCTAAGACTTGTGCAAAAACTTCTTGTTCAGGGTTAAGTGTAGGTAAATCTCGGAAAAAACATAGCATTGGCTTTAACCAATTTTCTGGGAAATTTTGTATGAAAAGGGAGCACTCTGCACGCGTTAATAGGGGGACTTGTAAAGGCTTTTCAGGGAAATCTATGATAGTACTTTGCTGTGTAAATAGTATGTTCTTATTAAGTTTTCTGGCAATACGTTCAAAAGCAGGGGCGCATTGCTCAGCTAATTTTTTTGCATCATGGCGTAAGGTAAAATCTAAAGGAGTGAAGCTTTCTTTTTTTTCAGTTTGTTGTATATTTGTATAAAAAATTTGTTTAGTTAACCGTTGTTCTTCATAGAGATAAAATGGAAAATCAGCAAAAATGTATGACAAATCAAGTCCTGTACGCGATTTAGGGAAAGGCATAAGTGCATCCAACTCTGCTTGACTTGTCTTTAAGGGGATATTCAAAATAGTAAAAAGTTCTTGTACCACACTTATGTTAAGACTGTATGGTGTATGAGCGTTATGTAGTAGGGTATATATATTTTCTTTAGCGCAATTTTTTTCAAATATATCGTATACTTTATCTGCTTTATGTAAAAAGTGAGTATTTGTGGCTAAATTCAATATACTATTAAAGGGTATGCGCTTCCATGCAAGATGTATGAGTGAATGCATACTTTCTTCTGCAGGGGTAAGGCTATGGATGATATGCACCTCACATCGCCTTAATAACGGGAATTCTTTAATTAGTTCAAAAAAAATAGGCAGTATAGCATAGATTGAACTGCTAAAACAACAAAGAATATCCTTGCCGCTTTTGGCATCTTGTTCCAGTGTAAACATTTTTTGTAAGGCAGCATCATAATTAAGTTGGATTATCTCTGGCGGTGAGTTGCTTTCTATGGACCGATAATAAGAATACAAATATGCACTTAATGTAGAGTGAGAAAATATATCAAAATTCTTTAAGTAAGGTGGATTGTAAATTATATCATACTTTTTTAAAATATCAGTCTTACTTAACAGATAATAGAATGTCATTTGTGTTACAGAATTTGGGTTGTTGTTACAAAATAAATATAGTTTTTGCACGTTTTTACCTATAATAAGTTGTTTATATATGTATGACAATGTTTTATGGAGTTGATTTTATAAGTTCACTATTAAGCGCACAAGAGATGAAGACATAAGTCTGAAAATGTAAATGCTAAGCGGTCTATACTCCACAAGACACCAAAAATTGTTCACAGATACTTCATTACATGTAAATTTTTAAAGGTTAATTTCTCTAGTATTTTTTCACTTTTTAGAAAACAAATCTAATCAAATAAATAATCATTTACATTAGGAACATATTTTCTTGCAATTTTTTGATTGTCATCATGATATTTTTCAATAAATAAGGTGCTTTCATTTTTGGTCATGGGAAGCAGTTTTTCTATGTCATATGTTTTTAAAAAATTATTTATTTCTTCATCTGTAAAATTTATTCGACTCGTCTTAAACCAATCAAATTCAAAATTATAAGAGAATTTTTTAGTTAAGTATAGTTTTTTGTCTATCTGTCCTCTAGTAAATTGTTTATTATTTTCTAGTATTAATGCAGCAATACTTTTTTTATCTATTTTATGGAGCATATTGTGTGCAAATTTCTTTATTATTTCATCAGAATTTAAGCTAGTATTTTTTTGATTCTCATCTAAAGTCGGCGGCTGTAATGAATTTAATCCTATGAGATTAAAAAAGTCATATACAATACTATTCTTGTGTAATAAATTTAAATCATAAATTTTTATTATTAAATTTTCTTTTCCAAACATATTTTCATATTCTTTTATCATTTCAGACCAAAAAATGTGTGGTTGAATATTGCGCTTAAATGTCTCAAAATCCATTGGAATTCCACTTTTGATAAATTGTGCCCAAAATGACTCAACCCATTTATCTTGGCGTCTTAAATACAAAACAATTTTTACATTATGTTTTTGTAAAGCTGTATAAAAAATACTTGCATATTTATGAGATGGGATATAAATTTTTTCGTGGATAGAAACACTAAACATTTCAGAACTTAAAATGATATTTTTCTTTGTGTCATTACTAATAATATTTTGTATTTTCTTTATTAATTCATTTTTCGGGCAAAAATTTTCATTATCACTAGTTTCTATATCTAACCATTCATACCAAAAATCATCTTGATACGAGAAATCATATTTTGCTAAATCACCACTGTTATGCAATATACTTAATGACTTTTGGAGAGAAGTAGTTCCTGTTTTTGGAATACCAATATGAATATATACATTTTTTATCTCATTCATTTTCAATTCTCACATATTAATAATTATATCAATAAAAACAAATTATACTAATTCTACTTTATATAATCCGCTTAGCGTTAGTAGCTCATCTCTATTTATGTGTACGTAAGGAGTGTTAGCCTTTATTAGTCGTGGTATAAAATCATCTAAATATTCTTGCTCCGCAAAACTATTGGCTTCAAAACTGAGAATATTAAATGAATTTTTTTTCCACAAATTATCATATTCGCCCGCTCTAAAACTATTACCCCAATATCCACAGTGGCGACGAATTAGACCATAGGAGCCAAGTTCATTTGCATCGGATCTATTTAAACGTTTTGCAATCCAATCGTAGGATTCTTTTTTTAATTCTTCATTTACTCTAAAGTAATGCAGCAAAAATTCTAAAGGGCGCATAAAATCGTGGTGATCTCTAAAATCCACTTGATGTATGCCTTTCCCTCCAGTTTTTGTAATTTCTGAAAATCTGGCAAAAGCTTTTGGGGGGTCATATAGATGCTCTAAAACAGCCCAAGAACATATGAAATCTATGCTCTTATTAGGTATGGATGGTAAAAGTTCTGCATCTTCTTCTAAAGTATAAAGGGCAGGCGCATAACATCCTTTTGATGCTATGTACTCATCAAAAATTGTCCTATTAGCTTGAGGGAATTTATCTAGAATAAAATTTAAAAACTCTTTATAAAATACAGGATGGTATTCGTCATTCCATGCTGTTGGATATTTATCAACAGTATAGACGGTTTTTGCTCCTAAACTTTTAAAAAGCAAAGCAATACCTAAGTTTTTTCCTGTGCCAATTTCACAAATATGTGCACCTTTAATGTTTTCAATGCCAATAAAAGGAAAATAATGGCTTTGACACATGGTAAAAGCGTAATTTATATCTGCTTCGATTACGGATTTGTCAGGTAAGTTGCTTGGATTAAACATTTTATTTCTCTATAATTTTGTTTTCGGGTAATATCAATAGCTCTCCAAAAATTTCATCATATTCTATGGGGGTAAAATGATATAATCCTGCCCATGGGAAAAAAGTGAGTTCTGAAAATTTATAGCTGTCTTTTGTTTTATAAAAATCGATTCGTACAAAGGGGAAATCGGCACTGAGTTTTGTTGCGAGATCTAATATTTCGTCAAGGCAACTTGGTTTTTCAATATTTCTTGTGGTATTCGGATATTTATGAGCCAGTGGCATAATATTCCACTCTAAATCACGAAAATCAGCAGATGTATTTTGAGTTTTATCGTCAAATACAGTCCAGATAAATTTGGGTTTCCCATTAAAGCAGTGGATTTCTAATTTATATTCAAAGTCTAGCAATTCTTCGCAGATAACTTTTCCTTTTATGTTTTTATAGCTATATTCAAAGGCAGAATAATAATGATTTGAACAGGATGCTAGCCATAATCTAGCACAATGTTTTATCTTATCAAAGCTCGCTTTGCATTTATCTTCAACAATGTACTGAGCACCTGAGCCCCAATTAGATTTTAGGATAAACTTATCTGGTAGGGTATTAAGATCAATTTCTGAAGCGCTATTATAGCTGGAAAGGTGTTTGACTAAGAATGCATCGGATAGATTTGTTTTGCTTTTGACATAGTTTATAGAATGAAATTTATCAGCACAAACGGTCATAATGGGAGATTGATAATATAACTTCAGCCATGCCATTTTATCTTGAAATGTTTTGGGGTTTTCTAAGTTAACATCGCATGTTAAGTATTCTTTGAATTGTTTCGTTATAGCTTTTTTTAAATCGTCATGTGAATATTTATCAATTTCTTTAGCGCGTTTACTTTTTTCACTAAGTATTTTACGTTCTGCAGATGTTAATACATCAGGAAGTAAAATATTGTGAATTCTATAATAATTTTCCAGTATAAAATTTTTAAAAGCATTCATAAAAATCCTATCGTTTGAATTTTTTTTGATATATTGCCAAAGATTTTTTGCAAAAAATCCCATTTTTTGCCACCACCAAGGGAAACTATAGGGCATGGGCGTGCCAAACCTTCTAAAAAGATATTCAGCACGTGCCGCAGATAAGAGTCTTGCTTGGTAGATGAAGGGGGCATCTGTAAATCTATCAAGAACAGTATTGCCCTTAGACTTAAAAGCATGAACAAGTAGTTCTTCCCATGCGGCATAAATTTTATCAGGATTATATTTTTCCATGACAAAGCTAAATGCCGCTTCTCCCATTTCTTTTCTTAAATCATCATCAGCCATTAGACGTGCAAGACATTCACTCAAAGAATGAGCGTTAGCTATGGGAGCAAGCAAGCCTGTTTTTTCTTCAATGATGACATCATTCATAGCCGTGCACGTCTGAAATCCCACCACGGGTAGACCTGCACTCATGGCCTCAAGCACTGAATTTGGAAATCCTTCATAAGCTGAAGGTAGGCAATAAAGTTGCGCTTCAGCATAAGCCTTTACTGTGTCAATACATTTTCCGCGTAAGAAAATTCTATCACTTATTCCACTTTTTTTAATTTGCTTAGCTATTGCTTTTTCAAGCGTACCGTGTCCCCATATTTCCAAATCCCATTCGGGGTACTTGTCTGCAAGCAAGCAAAAGGCTTCCAGCATTATATGGGGATTTTTCTGTTTATCAAGGCGAGCTAGATACAATAATTTCTTACGTTTACCAGCAAAACCTTCAGCTTTGGCAGGTTCAAATTTACTGGGTAAAGTGTTAGGGATAACTTGCACTTTATCTTGCCAATGCTGCGGTATAGAGTCTACAAACGAAGGTAAAAGCTCGTGAATTATATCGGCGCTACTTAAGGCTGCGTACCTTCCAGCACGGTGCCAGACTATGTTCTCAATATATATTAGAGGGTCGCAACGCTCGGAGCAAATAAGAGGTATACCACTGCCCTTACAAAGCACAGACCAATATAGGAAATATCCGCCAGATTCTAAGGCTAAAAAAACATCTACATTTTCGCGTAGCAAGTATGCACGCAAAGCATTTATATCTGATTGTTTTCCTCGATAGTTTACAAGAATAAACTTTACTCTTTCATCCAAGGGGTAGACTGGAGTAGTTTTGCTCTTCATGGCAAAGGAAATTACTGTTACCCTATACCCACGCTCTACCAAGGCCGCGGACAAATTGCTTACAACACGTTCTGTGCCCCCACGGCTGCTACACAAAGAACCATTGGCAATGACAATATGCTTAGGGTGCATTGTGGTATCAGTCACAAATATCCCCCTTAGGATAGCTCATGCTATACATTATGCTCTGCAAGGGCATAGAATCTCCGAAATCTCGCCATAACCACTCACGCCTAGCACAAGCCACAAGGCGTGCTTTGGAGGCTAGCGGCTCTTCAGTGAAAGTATCTAGTGCTGTGTTCCCCTTGCAAGCGGCGGCTTTTTTGATTAAAGAGTCCCAGGCATCAAAGATACTACCTTCGTTATATTTGTGCATAGACAACTTTGCATTATCACCAAGCCTTTGGCGGAACTCAGCATCTAGTATAAGCTGTTCAAGCCCTTTTGCCATTGCCTCTGTTGTCATTTCTTCAAGTATAAGTCCACTATGTTCATGTTCTATAAGTTCTTGAACTCCTTCACATTTTGCAAAAGCAACACAAGCTAAACCGCTGGACATGGCTTCTAAAAGTGAATTGGGCATACCTTCAGTGCGAGAAGAAAAACAATATATGTGTGATGAGGCATAAGCACTTTCTACATCATGCACTTCACCTAACAAAAAGAGTTGCTTATCTAAATGCAATTTTTCCGCATAATCCTTTACCTTGGCACGATCTTGCCCATCGCCTCCCATATGCATTTCCCACTGTGGATATTTTTTAGCGATTAAAGCAAAGGCATCCAGAGCTAAGCGCCACTGCTTTAAATCATCATCAAGGCGAGCAAGCCATAGGATTTTATATTTTTTGCCATGCTCCCCCTTGGGCGAAGCGTATTTTTGAGGCATGGTAATAGGATTTGGAATAATACCAATGCGATCTTGCCAATCATCGGGAATAGTTTTAGCGAAAGAAGGAAGCAATATATGTATGGCATCAGCTCCGCTCATGGCAGCAAGGCGTACCTCTCGAGAGCTAAACATATTTTCTATGGTGGTAGGAGAGTGACGTTCGGAACAAACATAGGGGATACCCGTACCCAAGAGCGTTACAGCCCAAAGCATTTGATGCCCATCTGCCAAGGGGCAAACACATACATCAGGATTTAATTGACGTAGCTCATTTCTAAGCTTCTGTATTTTAATATTTTTATCTGTGTTCTTGTAGTATCTGATTTGTACTTTTGAATTTAAGTCATACATTTCAGATAATTGTTCGTAACCGCGCGGAGGAGCTGGTTTTTCATTGGGGGGTAAGCTTAAAGTCGAAATAGCATATCCTATTTTATAAAGTGGATATAGAATGCGAGGTATGGGGTTTTGAGTGTAGATGGTTACTCTATGTCCACGCTCAATCATGGCATTGGCTAAACGTATTACAAATTTAGTTATGCCACTACGCATAATGTAATGATTTACAATTACTATATGTAATGAATTTTCACGCATATTATGTCTATTATACTTCACCAATTTTCAAGGCTGGGTTTCCCATCATACGGCAATTATCCTTGCACCCCTTATAAATAACAGCTCCGGGAGCAATAAGATTATTATTGCCCACCTTAGCTTTTTCTAAAAGTGTGCTATGTGGGCCTAAATGATTACAAGATCCAAGTCTTGCATTTCCAAGCACCATTGCGTAGGGCCCAAGAAAATTATAATTACCTATTTCAGCATCGTGAGATAAATTTACTGCACCATTTAAATAATTGGCATTGCCAATTTTGGTATTACAATGCACAGAACATCCGCGTTGAAAAATATTGCCTTCGCCCATCTCAACTGTAGGAGAAACAGAACTCCATGGATGGATAAGATTCATAAGTATTGCGTCAGCTGCTTTATATTCTTCAAAAATTTCTTGACGTATTTTTGCTTGCCCTATACCTATGACATAATGCACATTATGTACATCTATCGCTTTCTCATTAAGTTCCATATGCGCTAATTGTTTTAAATCTGCACGATGTCCTTTCCACGGCAAAAATCCTTGGAATCGATAATAGTGCTGTAAGTTAGGGCTAGCAGCAAAAATATCCTGTAATATTTCATAGCATTCACGTGCTGCTCCAGAATTGCCTATAATTACAATATTCTTCATTAGTAACAGCCGCCTCCCATAACAAAGTTTTGCCCAGTAATCCAACGAGCCTTGTCTGATAATAAAAAAGCCACCATATATGCGATGTCTTCTGGAGCGCCAAATCCTAAGGGGTAGCGTGCCAATTGCTCTTCCCGATAATGCGCTCCCATAAAGTTTTCTGCTTGTTTTTGCAAAGGGGTATCAATAATACCTGGAGCAAGACAATGCACACGCAATCCACGGTTTGCCATTTCTTGGCTCATGACCTTGGCAGCTGTGGCAAGAGCAGATTTAGAAGCACCATAAAGCAAATGGCCCTTTTCAGGAAAGATAGCAGAGGAAGAAGTCAAAAAAAGTACAGCCCCGCCCTTTACAAAATTACGTCGATCGGAAAAACTTTTTGCCAAGAGCATGGGGACGTGAAAGTTTATATCAAAGTGTTTATGAGCTTGCTGCAAATTATAGAGTTGCAAGCTATCCATAAGTCCTTCACCAGCGGCATGCACCAAGCCCCACATTTTGCCGTGTTTTTCACGAAGGCTGGTTATCCATGCTGGCAGTGTATCTATATTGTGTAAAAAATCACAGGGTTCAATGAGGAATCGTTCAGGATATGGGGCAAGTTCTTTTGCTTTGATAAGTCTTTGTTCGTTTCTGCCATGAGCTATAACCGTAGCTCCTTGTGCATTAAGATAATGTGCTACGCCAAGACCTATGCCTGAAGAAGCTCCAGTTACAAGAATTATTTGTTCATTTGTAAAAGTCACCTATACTACCCCGTAATTTTGCCTTGAGCTAGGGCTATAATGTCAGAAACTTGTATACATGGTTCTATCATTTCAAAATTAATTTGTTGCTTGAAATGATAATCAAAAAAAGCAATAAGTGCCATAATGGATAGGGAATCCCATTCCTCAAGCTCAGTAAGTTTAGTCTGAGCTGCAATGGGGTCATCGCATTGTAATATATCCCGAAAATTCACTAGAAATTCCTGTTCTGTCATTTTATTACCTATTTTACACTATGTTGTATGTTTTTTTATGCGCTTTTGCCAGTACTCAATGTAGTCTTGTCGAGACATATGCCCTTCAGGCTTAGTATAATTAAGAACAGGAGCGCAATCCCATTTATCGACATTGCAAATACATGAAGCCCACGAAAGACCTACACCATACCCACAAAGT
>CAYJHU010000029.1:12006-14304 GCA_964369655.1 uncultured Desulfovibrionaceae bacterium
GGGCAGCATCTGTGCCAAACTCTTCACAAAGGGCAATGGGAATAGAAGCCGAAGCTAAATTTCCGTATTTCCCAAAAGAAGTATGAGGGACTTTTTCCGCAGGAAAACCTGTTTTTAGTCCTATTGTTTCAACAATTTGCTTGTTTGCTTGATGTAATATACACCAATTAAGCGCGTCAGGAGATGTTTTTGCATAACGCATAATATCTTCTATATGACTGGGTACAACAGACATGGTAAAATCAAAAACCTTTGCGCCATCCATATAAGTGTCAATGAGTTGCCAAGGGAAGCCATTGTTATCAATAATATCTTCGGTGCAAGGTGTATTTTGTTCATTTTCACGCAAAAAAGGAATGCGCCAAGCTCCAGCAGGGCTGCGGCGCGCCGCCCCCCCCCGGCCGGCGGTACCACGCCCAAAATACATTGGGGAACTATCTTTTTGATATTCAAGAAGTGTTGCGCTACCACCATCTCCAAAAACGGGTGTAGTTATACGATTTCGTACATCTCTCCCTGCTGAATGCGAATCACCAACAAGGAGTAATACACGTTTACTCGCCCCAGACTCTATCAAGGATCCAGCAAACCACAAGGCATATACATAACCAGAACAACCTTGATTTACGTCAAAGGCAGCACAATGTGTGGGTAAGGATAGTCTATGCTGTAATTCGCAAGCCGTGGCCGGTAAGCGCCAATCAGGGCTTTGACTAACAAAAATTAAAGTGTCAATCGTGTTGCGCCAATCAGGAAATTTGGCAAACAAATTTTCAGCAGCAAAGGCGCTTAAATCTGACGCGGTTACACTATCTTCAACAATGCGCCGTTTATCTATACCTACAATACTACGAATACGGTTTACCTTTTTTAAGCTTCCGCCGTAATACTCGGTTTCATCTTCAATAGATATTTCATGTGTAGGCACAGCAGAGCGAATAGCAACAAATTTAACATTATGATAAGTATTAAACATAAGAAGTAGTGGAGGTGAAAAATTAATAAAATTGAAAAACAGTAACCACATATCACTCATATTCATGTGAGCTTACGACACCTCGATTTTCTCACAATATAAAGGCGAATAGAAAATACGCTTATGCGTCAGGTTAATATTTTAACACGCATTTATTATACAAAAAAGCTAACCAAAGACGCTCAATTAAACAAAAATGTGTAAATTTATGTTATACTTGACATACATATTTGTCAAGCTCTTCAAATGTTTTTAAATGATGCTTTCAAGCAGTCGTGTCGCCATTCTTAGCCAAACTCCTATGCCCTAATTTGTACTGCAACCCCCAATAAATCTAAATTTTTTGGATAGGCAGTATAACGAAAAAGGCCTTATCAATCTCTGGGGAATTTGATACCTGAAGAATTTACCCTTAAACATACAGATGTGTTTAATTTAGCCAAACATTAAAAACACATTTTTAAGAGCTATACGCTTTTCTTTTTTCAGTTAAGACAAAGCCACTCAAAACAACAAAGAGCCAGTCAAGCGGAAAGAGTGTGGTATTTGTACGACCATGTGTCACCCCGCTGACACATTTTATTTTTCGTGCCAACCTATTCTATTAGCTTGTGTAGACGCCAGCATCTCACGGCGCAAGAGAGTATTAATCTTCGTTTGATACCCTTTTCCTTGTGAACGGAGCCATGCTAGCACATCAGCGTCAAGGCGTATGGTGGTCATTTGCTTTACAGGGCGATAAAAGCGTTCCAAGTTTTGCACAGGGGGAATATCGCTAAAATCTAGAGCGCCGTTGTCTTGCGCAAGTGCGTTAAGCCCAGCTTGCTCTTCTGCGCTTAAAGGGGGCATGTTATCCAAATCTAGTTCAAATGCCGTAGTAGGCTCTTTTTTCTTGTTCATTAGCTTGCCTCGCTGAGATAAGGCGAATAACATTGTCGTTATCACGCTCAGTATATACCACAACCAAGATTGCCGGATGAACCATACCAATGGTTATCCATCTGTCTTCATAAAGGCTATGGTCTTCATCATAAGATTCAATGCGTTCTGGGTCAGCAAAAACACGGACTGCAATTTCAAAGCTCACTTTATGCTTTGCTTTGTTACTGTGATTTTTCTAGGTGTCCCATTCAAATTTCATACTGTCCTCTAAATTGTTACTACAAAAAAGTTAATACTCAATAACATCTTTGTCAATGTACTAACCTAATCATCAATCAGCATGGTCGCAGCCTTCAATCCTTCAGGGCTAAGGTGAGCATAGCGCTGTGCCATGATAAAAGTCTTTTGCCCCATAAGGCCAGCCAATGTATGCAGAGGAA
>CAYJHU010000030.1:0-5052 GCA_964369655.1 uncultured Desulfovibrionaceae bacterium
CTTTTATAAATGTAGCAAAGCCCCTCTTCATTTTTGGTGAAGAGGGGCTTTTTTTATGGTTTTGTGTGCAGATGTTTTTTATCGGTGGAGAGCGAAACTTTAATCTTGTAAGGTATTTGACCATGCAAATAGAGTGCTTTGGGAATAAAAATAGCAAGACTGTCATAATAAGGCCAATCGCGATGCGGAACATATAACGCATGCTGTGTATCACCGCGAGCGGTAGCGGCCTTAAGGTTGTTTACCCATGTAGATACAAGTTCAATGTTGTCAATGCGTGCTTTGTCTTGAGCGAGATATTGGGAGTTTCTTCCAGCTGAGGTAAGCTTGTAGCTATGTTTATTGTGCATGATGGCTTCAAGAGGAAGAATGAGCAAGAAGCATGGGATAAGAAATAATGTTTTGGGAAAATGCTTAAAAATAAAGACGGCGCTGAGTATGCAGGCCATGAGGCCCAAGAATATAAAATTATAAGCAACTGTTGGTCTGCTTAAATTAGCACCGACCTTAATGTTGATGAGTGCATCTGCAGTTAAAGTAAGCAAACTTGCCATAATCAATGCTCCCACCAAGTGCATAAAGAGGGTTCTGTCTGCATTGCTGTGGCCTTGCTTTTTTAGGGCAAGTATAAAGAAAGCACCTAAGAAGATAATAGCAAAGACATATATAAAGATGTGTACTTGGTTGAAAACTTCCAAAATATTGGCACCCACATTGCGCTCCACCGTGCTATAAAGCTTCTCGGCTGATTCGATTCGTCCCCCAAAAAAATCTGCCAAAGCGGCGGTAAGCCATAAGAATAGCAGCAGGGCATAGCTTTTTATTAAATTATTTTTGGATTTAAGAGTGCTTAGGATTTTTTCTTTAAGATTGCCATGCTCTGTGATGATGTGCAGGAGGAGGGAACTGCCAGCATAGGTGGCAACTATGAGAGATGAGAACGTTAAGGAAAACATTGCAAGATAAATAAATAGAAAGAAAAATCCCCACTGGAGATAGCCGGAAAGAACAATGTTTCCTTGTGCACGATAAGAAATTAAAACACATAACAGGATGGAATTAACGATATTTGGTACTGTATAGGCTAAGTCTATGGTAAGAGTGGAACCGCTAAAAATGAGCATGCTATACTCAGTGGTTTTGAAAACAATAAAACATAAGCTTATGAAGATAATAGTGAGGCAAAGGCTAAGCCAACAAATCTGGCTTTGGCTATAAGTAGAATTAATGCTATTTTCTTGATAGACAGCAAGAAGTTTTGCACACATTTTATAAAAGAATACGCATAAAAGTGTGATAGAAGTAGAAAGTATAAGGGCGCGGGTGACTATAAAACCAAGTATATAATCGCCCACAAGGGGGGTAATAATGTAAGCAGAAAACAGTCCGTATAAAGGTGCAAAAAGTTGATGCAAGACACGGGCAGGATTATGTATTGCAAAATTAGGCCAAAGATATCTGCTTTTTACAAAATAACCCCAATCGTCACCATTGTAGGGCACCCCTGGGTTAACCTTGTAGAAAAAAATAAATATGAGGGTAAAAATACTGCCAAAAGTTAGAAGCTTCCAAAGGCGTAATTGAGTGTTTGTTGTCATGATAATTCTTTATGTTATAATGTTTTTGCCTGTGTTAATTCTTATAAAAGACAATTTTTTTTTTGTAAAGTTTTCAGTGTTCTGTGGATAAGATTGTATAATTTACGTTTGTTAGTTTTTTACGAGTATTAAAAAAAATTGTGGAAAAATAGTTGTCCAAACCCCTTGAATAGTAGGGTAGAAATCTATACAAGGGGGCATGCAATCACTTTCTTCACACATCATGGATGGCGTAAAACGCGCATTGCCCATCGTGCTAGGTTATGTTCCTGTGGCTTTTGCCTTTGGTGTTTTAGCAGTAAAAAATGATTTATCTCCAGCTCTTACCATTGCGATGTCCTTACTTGTTTTTGCCGGTTCTGGACAATTTGTGACCGTTTCGCTGTGGGGGGCAGGAGTGGGTATCGTTTCCGTTGTGCTCACGGTGTTTGTTATTAATTTACGCCATTTACTTATGTCTGCTTCCTTGGCAACGCACATGCAAGGAACCAAGCGCTGGCAACGTTTTCTTTTGGGATTACAGCTCACCGACGAAACTTTTGGAGTACATGCCACAGCCTTTCAAAAAGGGTGGACTCGTAATTTAACTACTTTATATGTCTGTAATAGTGTATCATATCTCTCGTGGGTTTTTGGCACGATACTTGGTGTGTTTTTTGGGACACTTATTGAAGACGTTCGTCCCCTTGGTCTTGATTATGCCCTCACCGCCATGTTCTTGGCACTTTTTATACCTCAATGCCAAACGCGCTTGCATGTTTTTGTGGGTATTTTTGCCGGTGTATGTTCTATCAGCCTCAAGCTCATGGGGCTTGGACGCTGGAATGTTATTTTAGCCACCGTCATTGCCGCAAGTCTTGGTCTGTATTTGTATGAATTATATAATAAAAAGAAGATGAAGCAAGGGGAGAGTGTATAATGGATATGGATCTTTTTTTAACCATCATAGGTTGCGCTGTGGTGACTGCAGTGCCAAGGGTACTTCCGCTGATGTATCTTTCGGTAGAAAGCCTGCCTCAAGCGTCCTTGCGCTGGCTTTCATTTGTACCGGTGGCGGTAATGGCAGCCTTGCTTTTTCCTGATATACTCACTACAGATGATAAACTGTTTGTAAGCGTAGATAATACTTATCTTTTGGCAGCTATCCCTTCTCTTCTTATGGCATGGTACACCAAGTCATTTTTTGGCACCATTGCCTGCGCCATGGGCATGGTAGCAGCTTTGCGCTATTTTGGTTGGAATTAATGGAAGAAAAGAATAAGGCGCATGCAAAGCGCAGAAAACGAAAATTAGGTCCTCCGCTTACCCCAGCAACTCAAAGCGGACAGGCCCTTGTTAAGATAAACCCCGCTCAGGTGGGCATGTTTCGTTTTTTACTTGAAGCTTATGAGCATATCGCGTATTTTTCTGTCATAAATAAACAAGAAGCGGTGCTAAAAATAGTTTTTTCGCCGCATAGGGAAAAAGCCACGCAAATTATGCTGGCGGAGATTGGGCAAAGTATTGAAATAGAAATGCTTAATTGGCCATATTCTCAAATTCAACAAAACTTATAGGGTAGATTATGCACGTTGTTTTTTGCATTGATGATAACCCGCGTTTTTTGATGCTCTTAAAGGTAGCGGTGCGTTCCTTGCGCCAATGCATGGGCAATGATATCCCATGTCTTTGTGTCTATGCCGGTGATAATGCAGAAATTTTAGAAAGCCTTGCTAACGAGAATATCCCCGTCGCTCGTTATACACCTTTACTTTCCAAGGAAGTTATCCCCAAGCAATTCCATGGCTGTATCGGTTGCTTTTTAAAGCTTGAATTGTCGCTTGTGCCGGAATTGAAGGATGATGATTTCATCCTCTACTGTGATGCTGATGTGCTGTTTCAGCGCAGTATTACCGAGCTTATGGCAGAGCGTCCTGCATACATGGCCATGGCCCGTGAGTACACAGCGCCTTTTTATCATGAGCATGAGCAATTGCGCTATATTTGGCGCCAAAGTGAATATACCGTGCCCATGCCCTTTCCCATCTGGACCTTTAGTAGCGGCGTGGTGGTATTTAACGCACAGCGCCTGCGTAAATATGATTATATCCATAATTTTTTGGCATTTTGTGAGCAAAATGTCGATAAAATAGGCAATTTAGACCAATCCTTATTAAATTATTTTTTTGGCAAGCACATCCATTTGTTGCCGGAAAAATGGAATAGACCGCCATATCAAGCTGATGCAGAAAAGCACGGCAGTATAATTCATTTTCACGGGCCAAAGCCTTGGGAGTTATTAAGGCCTGACTGGAAAGATTTGCGTATAAATTGCTATGAAGCATTGCGTCAAAAATGGATTAGTTATTTAAATCCTGCTGAGCTTGAACTATTAAATGAATGGATTGCAGAAGACGAAAGGGTCTATGGATCCGCAAAATAAAGTTTTGATGCACGCATCTCTTGCTACTTAATAAGTGTGAATTCATGAATAAAGTAGAAGAATATATAAAGGCATTGCTCGCATCGCCCTTTGGTGAGCAGGTGAGTTATCATAAGCTTGTGCCGGCGTGTGCGGCGCAGTATGCAGCGGTGCACCGGCCGCTTTCTCCTGCTTTGCAAAAACTTCTTGAGGCGCGAGGAATTAAAGAGCTTTTTAGTCACCAAGCTGAGGCGCTGAATAGGGTGCGTAGCGGTGAAGCCGTTGTGGTGGCAACCCCCACGGCTAGTGGCAAGAGTATGGTCTACACCTTGCCGGTGCTAGAAACCCTTTTGCAAGATAACGACGCACGTGCCTTGTATATTTTCCCCTTAAAGGCGCTTTCACAAGATCAGAAAAACTTTTTTGAAAGTTTTGTGAGTCCTTGGGCTAAAGATGCCCGTCCAAGCATTGGTATTTATGATGGCGATACCAGTGATCATATGCGCCGAAAAATGCGTAAAAATCCCCCACATGTACTTATTACCACTCCGGAAATGCTGCATCTTGGCATTGCGGCGCATCATGAGCAATGGAGCTTATTTTTTGCAGGCTTAAGTCATATTGTGGTGGATGAGGCGCATATGTACCGAGGGGTTTTGGGTGCACATATGGCACATCTCTTTCAACGAATACAGCGTATTGCAGCGCGCTATGGTGCCAGGCCAAATTTTGTGCTGTGTACAGCCACAGTGGGCAATGGTGAAGAGCTTGGGCAAAATTTGCTTGGAGCTGGGCATAGTCCAAAGCTTATTGAAAAATCCGGCGCACCGCAGGGGAAGCGGCATTTTGTATTCTTAAATCCTGAAGATAGTGCGTCCACGGCGGCCATTGGCCTTTTAAAGTCTGCTTTGGCGCGTAATTTACGCACCATAGTCTATTGTAAATCCCGCCGCATGACGGAGCTTATTGCCCTTTGGGCCAGCGGACAGAGCGGTGGCCAGAGCAGTGGACAAGAAGGCGGGCAGGGTAAAAAATGGTCACAAAAAATTTCTG
>CAYJHU010000030.1:5152-14141 GCA_964369655.1 uncultured Desulfovibrionaceae bacterium
CAGAGCAGTGGACAAGAAGGCGGGCAGGGTAAAAAATGGTCACAAAAAATTTCTGCCTATAGGGCTGGTTTTTTGCCGGAGGAGCGACGCAGCATCGAAGCAAAAATGCATAGCGGTGAGCTTTTGGCTGTTATTTCTACTTCGGCCTTGGAGCTTGGTATAGACATTGGCAGTCTTGATGTGTGCATTTTAGTGGGCTATCCCGGTAGTATTATGTCCACTTTGCAGCGCGGCGGACGTGTGGGGCGTGGGCAGCAAGAGTCCGCGGTTTTGCTGGTGGCCGGTGAGGATGCACTTGATCAATATATTGTGCGTCATGCTCAAGAGTTTTTTACACGTCCGGCAGAAAAAGCGGTCATTAATGTGCATAATCAAGTGATTTTGCAAAAGCATTTATGCTGTGCGGCAGCAGAGATGCCTCTGCGTGCCGAGGATAGGGATGCCAAGTGGCTGAAAAGTGAAGCGGCGCAAAAGGCTTTGCACGAGTTATGTTGTGCAGGGGAACTTTTGCAAAGTGGTGATGGGCTGGAATATTTGAGTGCACGTAAAAGACCACAGCGCCATGTGGATTTGCGTGGACAGGGCGAAAGCTATAGCATTGAGGACAGCGAAGGGCAGGTAATTGGGGTGGTGGATGCCATGCGTGCCTTTAAGGAGACGCACCCCGGCGCCATGTATTTGCACGGCGGAAAAAGCTATGAAATCACAGAATTAGATATGGGGGCGCGGCGCGTTGTGGCAAAAAAATGCAACAATGCGTGGTTTACGCGGGTGCGCTCGCAAAAGCAAACCGACATATTACACATAGCTGAGCAAAAAAAACTTTGCGGAACACATATTTATCGTGGAAAATTGCGCATTACCGAACACATTACCGGCTATGAAAAACGCTCGGTGAGCGGCAATCGACTTTTATCTGTCATTCCTTTAGATTTTCCTCCATTTGTCTTTGAAACAGAAGGTTTATGGATAGTAATTCCCGATGCCATTCGGCACAGTCTTGAGGAAGAATATGTGCATTTTATGGGGTCCATCCACGCCCTTGAGCACTGCGCCATTGGCCTTATGCCCCTGCTGGTCATGGCTGACAGGAATGACTTTGGCGGTATTTCCACTCCCTTACATATGGATTTGGCCTTGCCGGCGGTCTTTATTTACGACGCCTTACCCGGAGGCGCTGGGCTGTGTGAAGCGGCTTATGCCGAGGCCGAGACTCTTTTTCAAAATACTCTGAAGGCCATCAAAGAGTGTACTTGTGAAGATGGTTGCCCGTCTTGTGTGCATTCGCCTAAATGTGGCTCCGGCAATCGTCCCATTAGCAAGCAGGGCGCACAGCGACTTTTGGAGCTGATTTTGAGCGGTAATGCAGCTGAGGCACCGCAAATTCAGTTGCAAAAAAGGCCGGAAAAAACAAAGCAAGAGCAGGCAACAAACCTGCGCTATATGGTATTTGATGTGGAAACGCGCCGCTCTGCGGCTGAAGTTGGCGGCTGGCACAAAGCCTGTGACATGGGCGTAAGCGTGTGCGTGCTTTATGATAGCGAAGATGATATATTTTATACTTTTACGCAAGATAAGCTTGGGGAATTGTTTACCCTCTTGCAAAAGGCTGAGCTTGTGATCGGCTTTAACAATAGTCGATTTGACAATGCTGTTTTGCAACCTTTTGCGCCCTATAGCTTAAAAAGTCTCCCCACCTTAGATTTGCTTGATGTCATTAAAAAAAGACTCAATTACAGGGTTTCTCTGGAAAATATTGCTACGGCAACCCTTAATTGCCCCAAAAGTGCCGACGGCCTGCAAGCTCTTAAGTGGTGGAAGGAAGGCAAAATAGAAGAAATTGCCAAATATTGCCAGCAAGATGTAGATATTACAAAGCAAATATACGAGTATGGCCTTGCCCATGGTTATATTCTTTTTACCAATAAAGCAGGACAGAAAGTGCGTTGTCCTGTAGATTTTTCACAAATGTAGCAAAACTTCGACGTAATTTACATAATGTGCCCTTACTATTCTCTTTAAGGCATGGGTAGGGTGAAAATTTTTTCCCAAAAATTTTAATTGAGGTGACACTCTTAATATAATTTTAATCCAGCCGATATAAGTTATGTGGAGTGCCATATCTGTATCTTTGACAGCAGGCTAAAAATGTGGCATAAATGGATAGATTTTATTGCACTGTGAAGTGACTTTTGTCATATAATTTAAAAATATACTAAAGTGCTTTCTCTATAAAAGGGACATGGTATGGATTTAGCAACACTGGGTGGCATGCTTGGAGGTTTTGGCCTCGTACTTGGTTCAATATTTATTGGTCCGCAACCGGGCAACTTTATTGACGTTCCAAGTATTATGATTGTTATAGGGGGGACGGTCTCCTCTATCTTTGTGTGCTTTCCTTTTGGTGAAGTAAAGCAAGCATTCGGCGCAGGTGTGAAGGCTTTTACAGCTAAGGACGCCCCCGTGAGCGAAGTTGTTTCTACCATGGTACGCATTGCAGAAATCAGCCGCCGCCAAGGTATTGTGGCGCTTGAAAAAATTCAAACTACCAATCCTATTCTCAAAAAAGCCACTCAGCTTATTGCCGACAGTGCCGACCCGTCATTGATTCATGCCACTGTGGCCATTGAAATTATGTCCATGAAAAAACGACATAATATCGGGATTAACGTCTTTACCCGTCTGGCCTCCTTGGCTCCTGCCATGGGGATGGTAGGTACGCTGATTGGTCTTGTACAGATGCTTGCAAACCTTTCTGACCCGGCAGCCATTGGTCCGGCCATGGCTGTTGCTATTTTGACGACATTTTATGGCGCGCTTATCGCAAACTTGCTCTTTATTCCCATTGCAGGAAAGCTTAAGGCTAGAAGCATGCAGGAAGAGCTCTTGCTGATGATTATTTTTGAAGGCGCCAAATCTATTTTAGAAAATAATAATCCAAATCTTGTGTATGAAAAACTATCTTCTTTCTTGCCTCCAAAAGAACGTAAGGGGCCGGAAAAAGGTGAAAAATAACAGAGAGCAAAGCTATGAGTGATGATCCAATCGCCGGCGGCGATGACGATGATGGCGACGAAGGGGAAGGCTGGTTAGCGACCTTTGCGGACATTAGTATGCTTTTGCTGGTGTTCTTTATTTTGCTGTTTTCTCTTTCAAGTGTTGAACAAACAAAATTTTTACAAGCTATGGGCTCTATTAAGGGCGCACTTGGTGGTGACCAAAGTTCACTTGCCAATAAAGACCCTTCGGCCATGTTTGGGGCCATGCATGAAGAGGTAAAAAGACGTAAAGAACTCATTGAGGCGCAAAAACAAACCTTCAATGATGTTAGGTCTTTTTTGGTAGAAAATGGTATGGAAGGGCAAGTTGGGGCTGTGCTTGATGAAGGCACGGTGACTTTGCGTTTACCTGGTAAGGTGCTTTTTGCGCCCAATAGTACAGAGCTTTCCGAAGAAAGTAAAAAAATCCTCGACGTGCTCAAAAATATTTTTGTCCAAAGACGCGAGCAGCGTATTGATATTCGTGGATATACTGACGATACGCCAATCCCTGCCGGAGAGCGATTTAAAGATAATTGGGAATTGTCGTCTTTGCGTGCAGTTACTGTCTTGCGTTATTTGCTTTCTCAAGGTATTGAAGCAGACAGAATGACGGCGACGGGATTTGGCTCACTAAATCCGATTTTGCCTAATACTACCGAGGAAAATAAGGCACGCAATAGACGTGTGGAATTTGTTTTACAAAGAGATGTAACAAAGAGTCAGTAATGTCAAAACAATCTCGTTTTTCTTTTACTTTGAATGAGGAAACACAAAGCCAAAGGCATGCCTATCGCACCAATGTTCATGGCATAGAAGTTCGCTTAAATAAAGGCGAACATGTCTTTAATGTCGTTGACTTAAGCGTATCTGGTTGTGCTTTTCAGATGCCCAAAAAACTCTTGGCAGAAGGGCAAGCTTTTACATTGCAAATGGAAGTTCGCCAAAGAGTAATACTTGCCGACCTGAGGGCAAAAGTGATAAGAAGCACGGACGGGGGCATTGTGGCTTGCAATTTTTTGGAATTAACGGAGCGTCAAGAATACGCACTTGATAAACTAGTTTTAGAAATTCAAAAGCGTATGATTGAAGTAAGCAAATTATAAGAATATAAAAAGACACATTGCTTTTTTGGCAAGAGTGTCTTTTGTTGCGCGTTTAAATTATGAATCTAGCTTTAAGAATAAAGCTGAATAAAAATGGCCAAAAGGGATGTAGATGGATTTGAACAATGAAAAGGTTCTCGTGGCAAACCGAGGTGAAATTGCCATGCGCATTACGCGAGCTTGTCACAAGCTTGGTGTAGCTTTTACATGCATTTATACCGCAGAAGATTTTGCCTCAGGGCACGTACAGCTGGCTAAAAAGCTTGGCGGTGAAAAAAGTCTTTATCAGGTTTCTTCATATCACGATGCTAACGAAATTGTGGCGGTGGCCGATGATGCTGAATGCACGGCTATTCACCCCGGCTATGGATTTTTTGCCGAGGATTTTCGTTTTGCCCGTCGCGTAACCAAGCGTGACAGAAAGTTAATTTTTATCGGCCCATCATGGAAAATTATCCGTGAACTTGGCGATAAAATCAATACCAAGCGCCTTGCACGTAGCCTTGGTGTGCCTACGGTGCCAGGTTCTGACCGCCCCATCTATGATGAGATGGAAGCAGAAAAAATTGCACGCACTGTTTTTGATTTTCAGATAAAACGCGGCATTAAAAAACCCCTTGTGCTGGTAAAAGCTTCTGCCGGCGGTGGCGGTATGGGCATTGAAGAAGTTTATGATATTGATAACTTCCGTTCTGTTTATCGCCGCATCCGCAATTATGCTTTGCGTCAATTTAAGGACGAGGGCGTGCTTATTGAACAGCGCATCATGGACTTTAATCACCTTGAGGTGCAAATTGTTTCTGACCGCACGGGCAAAAATCCTGTGCACTTTGGCACGCGTAACTGCTCCATTCAGTCCACCGGTTTGCAAAAACGTATTGAAATTGCACCGGGTTTTGATCCAGAAAATATTGAATACAGCTTTGACGCCGAAAAGGTGCTCAAGGATATTATTCACTATTCACTGACCATGGCACGCAAGGTTGGTTATGATAACGTGGGCACCTGGGAATGGATTGTTACCCGTGATGGCGAACCATTTTTGATGGAAGTAAATACACGTATTCAGGTGGAAAATGGTGTATCTGCGCGTATTTCCAGCGTAAAAGATCGCCTTGCTCTTGGTGAGGTGGATTTGCTGGCTGAGCAAATTCGTATTGGTCTTGGCGATCCCCTTGGTTATACCCAAGAAGACATTACCTTTGAGGGCGTTGGCATTGAATATCGTCTTATTGCCGAAGATCCGGACAATCGCTTTTCCCCTTGGGTGGGCACCATTGACGCCTACGGTTGGCAAGATCAAGAGTGGCTCACCATGCTCACACACGTTCCTACCGATGGGCCTTATGTCATTCCTACTGAATTTGACCCGAACCTTGCCCTTGGCATTGTCTGGGGTAAAGACATAGAGGAAGTTAAAGAACGTGGCGTTAACTTCTTGGATACATTGACTTTGCAAGGGCACAATACCGCCGGCGAAGCTCTTAAGTCCAACATCAATTTTTTACGTGCCAATACAGGACGCATCTTGCGTTTTTAGTGCATTAATTCACTGATTAAAAAGGCCGAACATGGATAACTCGATAGAAAAACGTTTGCAAAGCCTCACAGATAGGCTTGTATATATACAAGATGTTTTTGTTGATAAACATTTTGATAAGGTATCACTCTTAAAAGAGAAATTAGAGCAATTGGTGGTGCGCATCAATGAGGGTAAAAGTGAAGATCCCAACACGGAAGTAATCACCGTTGAGGAACTTTTTGCTTTTATTGAGCGTAAGCTTGAGGCAAAAATTACACCCATGGATAAGGTGCGCATTGTGCGCCATCCACAGCGTGTATGTTTGCGTGATATTTTAGAAAATGTATATGATAATTTTACGGAAATCGGCGGTCAAGACGAATATAGTATTGACCCAAGCATGCTCATTGCGCGTGCAATTATCACCAGACGCCGCGGTAAAAAGACTTATAATCAATCGGTTATGGTTATTGGGCAAGAAAAAGGGCATGGAGCAGAGTTTCGTAATGGCGGCTCTGTAAAACCTTGGGGTAATGCTAAGGCATTGCAATATATGCGAGTTGCTGAGGCTGAAGGTATCCCCATCCACACCTTTATTTTTACACCTGGCTCGTATCCTGTGGAAGATTATCCCGGCGCAGCTCAGCAAATTGCACGTAATATTTATGGCATGGCAAAATTGCGCGTGCCGGTTATTGCTGTTATTTCTGAGGGTGGATCTGGCGGAGCAGAGGCCATTGGGCTTGCGGACAAGCGTCTTATGCTTTCCCATGGATATTATTCGGTTATTTCTCCAGAGGGCGCGGCAGCTATTGAGGGAAGACTTAAAGAAGGCCAGCGCGCTACCCCTGAACTTATTGAATACTGCGCTGAAGCTTTGCACATAACTGCTCAAGATAACCACACATTTGGTTACATTGATAAAGTTATACAAGAGCCAATCTTGGGAGTGCGCCCATACCATTTTGATTTTTATCGCAACTTACGCCAAGAAATTATGCGCGCCACTGACGAAGTGGTGCTTTCTAGCCGTAAAATGCCAATATTACGTGATATTGCCATTTCTCGTCGCCGCAGTGAAGATATTAATCTTGAAGAGCGCTATATGCGCTGGGGGCTTTCATCTTCCAACAAAGATCGCTTGGTAGCATTGCGCCAAGAGAAGTTTTTGCGTCTTTCGCGTTCAGCTTGTCGCGACCGTCGCCCATGGCACACCAAGATGTGGATGAATATCACCGGCGCCATGCTTATGCGCTGGAATAAGATTAAATACGATTTTTATCGCAGTCAGCAACGTAAAGTGGGCTTTCTCTGGGAAGAGGTTCATAATGAATATCAAATTGTTAAAGGCCGAATACTGAGCCCGTTTAAACGTATGGTTGGCGGTTCTGGCAAAAGTAGCGATGAAGATGTTTTGACCAAACTTTCGGACTGGGTGGATGAAGGTCGCGTGAGTCGCTGGAATTATATTTCACCGCGTTACAAGGTCGACCGTACCCTGACTTGCCCAAATGCAGCCAAGCATGGTTGTCTTGATCTTTGGGGCCCTGATCTTTTTGCAGAATTTGCCGGTGTGTGCAGTTATTGCGGGCACCATTTCCCCATGGAGCCGGATTGGTATGTGAAAAACGTTTTTGATCAAGGCTCTGTCTTTGAATTTAATGCGGCCATTGAAGCCGGAAATCCTTTGTCATTCAGAGATTTTGACCAACGCATCCACGATGCGCAGAAAAAAACCGGCTCTAAAAGCGGTTGCATGACCTTTGAGGCTTGCATCGATGGGGTAAAAGTTATTGTGGCCATGCTTATGGGTACATTCCGTGGCGGTTCTGTAGGAGCGGCTGAAGGGCAAAAGTTTGTGGAAGCGTGTGAGCTTGCAATGAAAAAACGCTATCCCTTTATTGCCTATGTGCATGGAACAGCAGGCATTCGTATTCAAGAAGGTACGCATGGCGTAATTCAAATGCCACGCTGCACCGTTGCCGTGCGCCGTTATATTGATAATGGCGGCCTGTACATGGTGCTGTATGATACCAATTCTTTTGCCGGCCCTGTGGCAAGCTTCCTTGGTTGCTCACCTTATCAATTCGCGGTGCGTTCATCAAATCTTGGCTTTGCCGGACCTGGTGTTATTAAGGAAACAACGGGCATTGACATTCCGCCGGATTATCACCGCTCAAGCCATGCGCTTTCACGCGGGCATATTCAAGGTATTTGGGATAGACGCCATGTGCGTGCCAATTTGAAGCAGGCATTGCTCACTATCGGCGGCCGCAACGTCTATTATAGATAAGTTTAGGAAAATATTATGTTAGATGTCACTGCATTATTAGATGAAATTAAGGCTTCGCCCTACGAAGAAGTGCTCATACGTGCGCCGCACACCGGACTGATTACTTTTGCTGATATACAGGAAGGGAGCATGGTTTACGGGCCGCAAGGCATGTGGAAAGAAATGCCGGGCTCAAAGCTTGTTACCATTGAGCGTGAGCACAACCCAAAGCCCATATGCGCCCCTGAAAAAGGTGAAGTGTGCGCAATCCATAAGGAACTTGAAGGCACATTTGTGCAAGCGGGAACGCCGCTTTTGACGGTGCGTCACTTTTTGACCAAGAGCGAAGTGGTACAAAAGATTCTAAAGCAAACCCTGCATCTTTTTGAAGCACCTGAGAGAGCCAAGTATTATTTTACTCCGGAAGTGGATAAAAAAGTCCGCGCTTCCGGCTCACAAGCTGTTTCTGTTACTGAAGGCATGGAGCTTTTCATTATGTCGCGTATGAAGCGTGAAGCTCCCTTGTGCTACAGTGGCCCAGCCGGACTCATCTATGCCGTGTACTTTAGCCACACGGAAAATGTGGACGCAGGCCAAGCGCTCATTGGTGTGTGTCCGCCGGATCAGTTGGCAGCCATCGAAGAAGTTGTACTACGCGTGCAAACTGAGTGGCGTGAACAGTAATTTGTCGGAAAGTATAATTTGCTTAGCTAGTTATGATTTTTTTGGGAGGCTCTGCCTCACAAACTCTCCGACCACGAGAGTGGGGGGGATAATCCCCTTTGGAAACCTTAACGCTTTATTTTTTCAACAAGTTGAAGAATAAAGAGCTAAAATGTCCTAAAGTAGCAAACAGCGTAAAGGGCTTAAGCTTTTATTATTTAATGGTAATTTTTTATAACGTCACATCTTCAAATCTAAAAGTTTTTGAGGGTGGGGGTCTGGGGGGGGAACTTTTTTCAAAAAGTTCCCTCCCCCACAAAATGAAACAAGCATCATATAGGTATAACATGGGAAAAGCATTGCAAATACGCGTTTCGGCTGTGAGGTG
>CAYJHU010000031.1:0-9478 GCA_964369655.1 uncultured Desulfovibrionaceae bacterium
TTGCTGACAATAGCGGCGCAAACACCACATGGTGGGGTTTGTCATTAGTCTGAGGAGGCTTGGCCTCCCAACTTTTTAATCCCGCAAACATTTAATAATAAGCCATGATATTATGAAAAGTTCATCCTATCTTAACACACTATTGCACTTAAGCTTTTGCATCTTCATTGCATTATTTTTTTGCATGAAATCAGTGGCAAATGCGCGAGATTTTTTGAACTTTAGCATGGACATTCCCGCTGATTGGCGCATAGAACAAGATGGCACTGCCTATCGCTTTTTGCACCCAAGCAATGATTGCATCATAAATGTTATGGTAGATGATATGCAGGGCATACCGTATAACGAAATGGTAATTGCTTTGTATCAAAGCCTCAATGGGCAAAATGCTCACAGTGAAGGTCAATCTGTAAGCTTCGACATGATTGATGACAAAAGCATTGTGGGAAAAGTAAGCATTACCGCACAGGGCAGTGCATTTACTACCGTGTCAGCTGTAGGGCAGTGCATGCCCTTTCAAAATATTCTATCCTCAATTGTTCGTTACGATAGCAACAAGAAAGCAATAGAAAATGCAGGAAATGTTGCCCCTATATTGAATATTCGCCCTGCCCCAAAAGTTCATGAAGCTGTGCCTGAACAAAACAAAAAAAACAATCAGCAAAAAAACACTTCACGTAGAAAGTAGAAAAAAATCATGATTTCCCCCACAGGCAAAGCTTTTGCGCAATTACACGTGGCCATTTTTTTGGCCGGTATTACAGGAATTTTAGGAAAGCTCATCAGTTTGAGTGAGGGCATGCTGGTCTGGTATCGCATGGGCGGCGCCTTTGTTATTTTGGGCTTATACCTTTTATTACGCGGAAAGCTTGAAAGAGTTTCATTTAAAGATATTATGAAGATTTCTTTTACAGGCGTACTCATTTGTCTACATTGGCTCTTCTTTTATGCCAGTATAAAACTTTCCAATGTGTCCATATGCGTGGTCTGTTTTTCCTTAGTGGGATTTTTTACCGCGATTCTTGAGCCTATTTTTATGCGTACGCGTTTTTCAATGCGTGAATTTGCCTACAGCATTTTGACGGTGGTGGGGGTCTGCCTTATTTTTTCTTTTGATTCGCGCTATCGGCTAGGGATTATTGTTGGCGTTATCGCTGCACTTTTATCAGCTTTGTATGTGATTAGCGTGCGTAAATATTGCCGCGAGTATAGCACCAATACCACCTTGCTCTACCAAATGGGTGGTGGGGCGCTCTTTTTAACTTTACTTTTACCCTTTTATATTAGCTATTTTGAGATTACAAACCTTGTGCCGAATTTTCAAGAAGTGATTATGTTTGCTATTCTTGTGGTGCTTTGCACCATAGGCATGAGCTTTTTGTACATTCAAAGCCTTGACCATCTTACGGCATTTACGGTTAATTTAACCTTTAATCTTGAGCCTGTGTACAGTATTGCTTTGGCTATTTTATTTTTGGGAGAAGCACGCGAGCTGAATTTTTCATTTTATCTTGGCATGCTATGCATTACTCTTTCGGTGGTACTGCAAAGTTTTTGGGTATATAGACAAAATAAAAAGTCAGCTGCACAAGCATCAGTGTAACTTATATTTATTAGGAAGGTCATGCCAGTAGCATTTTTGCATAATGCTTTCTTCATCCGCATGCCAATGGTGACTGTGCTCATAAAAATCCAGCAAGTTACGCTCAAGCTCCGGCAAGTCATTGTGCTTGGTTTGCAATTGCCTTTCACGGCAAAAAACAATTAAACACTCAAGCAAGGCAAAGCACACTTCTTGATGCGCGTGCGGCTCTCTAATCTGCTGAAAAAACTCATCATAAAATGGAGTATCGCTACTCACTGAAGTTTCAAAATGATGACAATGAATGTGCAAATATTCCAAAAGTTCGCAAAGCCGAGCTTGGGTATGTGTGGGCGCCTCAATACTTTTAAGAGTATTGCAAAAATATTTCATATTGGCTTTGTGCGCGACAAATGACATGGACACTCCTATATATTAAATTCAATACATCAATTCTTATATAGTTTTACGTCTTTTGTCAATGCTAGAGACGCTAAAGACATTGGATTATATGCCATATTAAAACGTACTTAAATATCCTTACGTTAGAGGTAAATATGTTAAAAGTAGAAACAGTGAAAAATTTTTTTAAGGGCGGAACAGATGCCTTACTTTTAGCAAGTTATGTTCTAAAACACATTTCTAATATTACAACATTTGTTGAGCTTGGGGCTGGTGAAGGGTTTAGCTCACAAATACTTGCCAAGGAGCATCCGAATGCGCGTGGACTTTTAGTAGATTGTAATATAAGCGCGCTAGAAAAGGTAAAAAATCATACACAACTTCAGCTTTTTTGCCATGATATTACTCATCGCAAAGCTTTACGCGCCAAGTGCAAGGAGGAAGGATTTTTGCCAACGCAATGCGTCATAGCTAATCCTCCCTATTATACAGCACATAGCGGGCGCCTCGCTCAGCAAGAATCATACACTTTGGCTCTGCATGCTCAATCAGATACCTTGGAGATTTTTTGCAAAGCAGCCTATGATATCTTGTCGCATCATGGCTATTTTTTTATGATTTATGCTCCGCAAGCCCTGCCGGAAGCCCTGGTCACGCTTAAAAAATGTGGTTTTGGTGTGCGTTCATTATTGCCCGTACATACAAGAGCACATAAAAGCGCACAATGGATTTTACTGCTTGCCCGCAAAGATGCGCAAGATGACTTAAAAATTGAAAAAGCGCTCTGCCTTTATGATCATGAAAAAGAAAAGAGCCTCAGTAACGAAGCTCTTTTATTTTGTCCATATTTATAAAAACTTTGATTTACTTAAATAAATAGCCATATTTTACTGACAAGCCGTCAGTACGCTCCACCAAGCGACGGGCCACGTCGTTTACATCTTCTGGGCTTAGCACATCCACTTCATTAGCAATTAGGTACCCTAGATTATTGTTATTGCGGCTAAACACCCACATCACAGAATACACAGAGCCAACCTTTGGGCGGTCTTTAAACTCGGCCTTGGAAGTTATGACTAGGCTAATTTTAGGAACATTGCCTTCGTTAAGCTTAAACAAATTGCTGGCATTAAAGAGTTCTTTGAGGCGGGTTGAGAGTTGAATACCAATGGTATCCGTACCGCTATGGCGCACAGAAACTTGCGTTGTGCGCATATTGACGTTTGCCGGTGTATTTTGCTCAGGCTTACCGGCGGCTGGTTTTGCGCTGGCGGCACAATGAACCTCTGAGATAAAGGGGCTAAAACTCAAACAAGCCATACAGATGAAAATGGCTATAAACTGTGCTCTGCGATGCATTTTTCCTCCAATGCTATTCATTCTTTGTTAAACCACTAAATTGTAAACCATGTAAAAAAGCTTCAAGGTTTTTTACATCATCTTTATGTAATTCACCAAAACTTAAACCAAGAGTTATACGCGAAAAACTTTTTGCAATGCGCATAACAGTGCCCGCAATGGTTAAGGTGTCATTTGGCGCCCAAATTTCTACATTTATACGTTGACCTTGCTCAAAGTTACGCAAAGGGGTACCGCTTATGGCGTCAAAGGTCAAACGACAGCCGGAGAGGGAGACATCCTGCAAAACGCCCACATACTTCTTTTCCAGCATGACAGCAGCAGGGATAAGACAGTCATAACGCTTACCGGTGCGAATCTCATAAAGGCGGAATTGCTCGGGATAATAGAAAAAACCCAATCGCAATTTGGGCAAGGCATGCGTTAAGCTACTTTTAAAAGCCACATTAAAGCCGCTGGTTTGAAAAATAGCCGACATGGGCACGTTGGGCGCAAGATAATTGGCTAGCCCTGTTATGAGCGGAAATTTGAAAATAAGAAAACTATCTTGCTCATAGCCCACAAAAGACAGCAACAGCTTGGTGTCATTATTAAAAAGACATTGCATCTCTGTACCGATGGGAATATCACAATGAAAAGCTGTGGTAAATTTTCTTTCTGCGAGGCTTTGCATAGCGAGCACACTCTCTTGCTAATGTTTTATCTTAAAACCCTCTCTCAAGGCTGGGGCTAAAAAAAGCACCCTGCTCCACACTAACTTGCTCTACACTATTTTTTGCGGGCAATAGACGTACTGTACGCTGCTCCACCACAATTCTTTTTTGTGCAATCCATTGAATTGCTTGCGGGAAAATTCTATGCTCTAAGACTTGAATACGCTTTTGCAATTGCTCAGCGCTCTCATTATCCTGTACGGCAATGGCCGCCTGCACTATGATTGCGCCATTATCCACTTCTTCGTCCACAAAGTGAACACTGCAACCTGTTATTTTTACACCATAAGAAAGGGCATCTGCTGCACCGTGCGCCCCCTTAAAACTTGGCAAGAGAGCAGGATGCACATTAATAACCTTATCGGCAAAAGCTGAGAAAAAATAAGGGCTAAGAATACGCATGTAGCCAGCCAAAACGATGAGCTCTGCGCCGCATTTTTGCAAAGCGGCCACTACTTCCTTATCAAAGCTCTCCCTATCGGCAAAGAGCGTATGGTCAATGACAAGAGTTGGAATATTACGCTTTTGCGCCCTTTCAAGCACCTTAGCCTCTGGCTTATTACTTATAACAAGTTGCACAGTGGCATCAAGCTGACCGCTTTGAATTTTCTCAAAGATGGCCTCGGCATTGCTTCCGCTACCCGAAGCAAGAATGGCTATTTTTAACGGCATATATCTCTCTTTATAAGGAAAAAGATTAAGGATTGTTATCTTCCTTTAGATTAACGTAAAAGCCTACACTTTGCAAATTTTTTGCAGGGGAAACCGTAGATGCCTGCTTAAAAATGTGATTAATACAGGCTGTAAAATAGGAAAAGGCGGGGATTGCTATAACCCCCGCCCAAAATTTATTTTGCTTCATCAACTTTTTTGATAAGCGCTTCGCCTACGCTTCTACCAAGAGCAGCCCAGGCCTTTAAGCCATCATGAGTTGGGCCCCACGCATGCTTAAGTGGATCACCCACCATTTCAATGCCCATGGAGCTCATCCACTCATGGATAATCTTGGGGCTTTCGCCTGACCAGCCATAAGAGCCAAAGGCCGCACCCACACGATTTTGCGGGCGAAGTCCCTTCATATAAGTGAGCATGGCCGCCACATAGGGCAATATATTGTTATTGTGAGTAGGACTGCCCACTAGCACAGCGCCACAATCGGCAAGCTCTGTCATCACGGCACTGTGATGATTTTCCTTTAAGGACATAACGCGCATGGGCACGCCCACATCTTCAAGCCCGGAACCAAGGGCAAAGGCCATTTTTTCCGTGGTATGCCACATGGTATCATACACGATGACAGCACGCTTTTGAGGCTTTTGCAGGGCTAAATCCCTATAGGTATTTACTATAAATTCTACCCCATCCTTACCGCGATGAATAAGACCGTGGTCGGGCGCAATCATATCAATCTCCAAGGAAGAGAGCGCATCAATGGCCTTGAGCGTTTGCGCAGAAAAAGGAAGTACAATATTATAAAAATATTCTTTGGAGGCTTGAAGAATTTGCTCCTTCGAAAATTCATCATTAAAACGCTCAGTGGAAGCAATGTTTTGCCCAAAGGCATCATTTGAAAAGAGAATTTTGTCCTCAGCCATATAGGTGACCATGCTGTCCGGCCAGTGTAGCATACGTGTTTCTACAAAGTGCAGGTTTCTTTGGCCTATATTTAAGGTATCGCCTGTTTTGAGTGCATGTAATGGCCAGCCCTTGGCTGGGAAATAGCCTTCAAGTGATTTCATCCCCATGGTGGAAACAAAAATCTTTTCCGGCTTGCAACGCTCCACCACTTCGGCCAATGAGCCGGCATGATCGGGTTCTAAGTGGTTGCAAATAATATAATCTATTTCTTCAGGGCGGCAAATCTTAGCAAGGCGGCAGAGCATGGTGCCAGCGCAATGATGTGATACCGTATCAATGAGAACTTTTTTGGTATCGTTAATCATATAAGCATTATAGGTGGATCCGCGAGGCGAGAGGGAATAACCATGAAAATCACGATTATTATAGTCTACCGCACCAATCCAATAAATATCTTTTTTCAACTCAACAGCTTGCATAAATTCCCCTTTTGTTATCATCACAAAAGGGCAACACAGAAGTGCCGCCCTTTTAAATACTGGATATGTTTAGCTAGGGCTAAAGCTATCCTTACCTACACCACAGACAGGGCAAGCCCAATCTTCTGGTAAATCGTCAAAGGAAGTGCCGGGCTTTGCATGTGGCTCGTCGCCGGCTTCTGGGTCATATTCATATCCACAAACATCACATGTATACTTTTGCATATCATAACCTCACAGTTTTTGGCAGTGCGCCCGTGAGCATTCGCCAGTGCATAAGAGACTATGCGCCTCAAGTAGTATAGAATGCATAATATTTTCAGCGCATTTGTTCTTTTGCGTCATTTTAGCATGCATTAGCATGCATAAAATTTAGCTCCCGTAACACTGTCTGTTATCAATGGAAATTACCCGTTGGGAAAAGGTACGGCATTTAATATTACTTGTCTACAATTTTTTTATAAACTGCAATAAGTCTAGTATGCTACATATTTAATGAGAAGGCTTACTATTTTACGGCTTTTACTTTTACACCCAAAACATTAGGTAAAGCTACGCCCACATTACCAAGAAAAAATTCTGCAGGATGCTGACCGCCCCAAAACACAGGCGCGCCATTATGGTTAAGCACCATGCCGGCCTGTACGCCGCCCTCAACATACATCACGGTGCGAATACCTAGGGGAAGATTCAGTAATATTTTGGCAAAAGAATATGCATCAATGGGCTCACGACTATGAAAGAACAAAATATTCCCACCCTCATCTTGTCCCACGGCGGCGATGGAATGCTTTTGCCCGCCTTTGGACCACAAAATTTTCCGTTTTGAGTTAATAAGCCGATAGTTCTGTATAACAATCGTATATTGCAAAAGAAGTTTTTCAAGTTCGGGATCATCTTTTTCTACAATACGCGCTGAAACAAGCTTAGGGCTTTTGGGATGAGCTAAAAAATATGCACCAAACTTAGTGGCACGGCGACTATTATTTACATATTCGCCGTTACGCATATAACCGGTGCTGGTATTTCCGTCCGGCAGATACATACTGGCATTGATGGTGCTGATGAGCTTTTCTGCTTGTGCCCATTGGCTTAGGGTTTTGGGGTGTTCTTTTTTTTCGCCAATGCTGTGCAAACTAAAATCATAATACTTTGGATCAATACGCAAAATTCGTAATTTTGTAAGACTATTTTCGCCTAAAGCAAGTTCAGCAAAACATAAGCCTTTTGCCTTTTCTTCCCAAGCAATTTGCGGCACCAGTTCTAAGGCCTTGGGAGCAGAAGCACTGGCACACTGCACCCAAATCAAGCCGAGGCTGATACTTATAAGACAAAAGATTCGCAAAAGACTTGGCATATAGCTACCTACAAAATTAATTACACATATGAATGCGAGCACTTAAGATACTATAGGAAGGAAAATTTCAAAAGAATTTTTCGGGAGAAAAATTCGCATGAAAGTTTTTTGAAAGGGTTTTGGGGAAAACTTTTTTTCAAAAAAGTTTTCCCCAAAAAATTAAAAATAATTTACCAACGACTTAGCGTGGCATGCCCCAACGTGGGAAGGAAGAATCCGCTCCGCCTGTTGGAATACGCTTTGGTGTTGCGCCATTGCGAGTGGTAAGATAAATTCCTCTGCCGCCGCCACGGGTGGAGGCAAAAGCAATGGAGTAGTTATCACCACAAAATGCTGGATGCTCATCACTGCCGGGGCCAAAGGTAATTTGTTTTTCAACGCCGGTGGTTAAATCCTGCACAAAGATGCGGTGTCCAAAGTCTGTCATGCGGCTATAAACAACGCGCGAGCCATCGGGAGAGATGGAGGCTTCGGAATTATAGCTACCATTAAGAGAAACGCGATTTACCGTGCCGCTGCTCAAATTTTTCAAGAAAATTTGTGGGCCGCCAAGGCGATTGGAGGTAAAGACCATCTTTGTGCCGGAGCTATCGAAGCTTGGGGAAACGTTGATGGAATTATTTTCTTCCAAAGCGCTTTGACGCTGGAAAGAGTGATTCAACAAGAAAATATCAGGGTTAGGTCCATTGGAAAGACTTACAGCCACTTGATTTGAAGGGGTAAATGCAGGGCCGATAACGATATTTCCGGGGAAACGAATACGCTGTACACTACCGGAACTTCTGTCCCATACGCCAAGACCGTGGGATTTACCGTCGATATGTGTAAAGACCACAAAGCGTCCGTCAGGTGACCATGAAGGAGAAAGAGCTTTACCGCCAAGGCTACTGATTTGACGCAAAGAGTTTCCGTTAGGGCGCACTGTCCATACGTCAGAGCTTAACTTGCCCTTAGTGTTGATAAAGGCCAAGGTGGAGCGGAACAGGTTTCCGCTACCGATGAGTTTTTCCAATAAGTCTGCGCAAAAAAGATCTGCCACTTCTTGCAATTGACCTTGGCTAATATTTGGATATTCTTTACCAAAAAGGGTTTGACCGCTGGAAGTTTCAAAAGCGCGCATTTGTACCGTATTGGCGCTGGGCCAAAAAGTACTTACCACAACGTCAGAACCGGCAAGCTGATAACGCTTAAGGTCAAACTTTGGCGGTTCGGCTCCTTCCATAATAGTGCCACCCAAGATTGCAGAATCTTTTGTTAATTCTACAAATGGTAAGATATTCAAGTTCTTAAGCACAAGGCTTTGCAATTCAGGTGCAAGGCCACCGGCCGCAGTACTTGGGCCACTGATGGGCGTTGATAGGGCAAGGTTGATGGCATTGGTGCCAGGCCCATAGATATTAATTTCCACAGCGGCCTCAGCGCTTTTTGTCATGAGCGACAACACAAGGGCTAGGCAAAAAATGGGAAATAGTACATGTTTTCTCATACATCCTCCGATAAAATTTGTTTAATCTTATTGTAACATCTCTTTTGAGAAAATTAAAATTAAGTTCTGATATTCCTTTGTGGGCGGTGACGGAAACATCATCGCCTGTCCAGTGCGGATAACTGCATTCACCGCCGATGAGTCAAATTGCACATTGCCTGAGCTTTCTTCCACCTCGGCTCTGAGCACTTCCCCTTGTGAATTGAGCTGCACGCGCACCTTAACGATAGGATTATCACGCGTGGCCGATTCATAATCCCAATGCGGTTTTACCGCCATCATCACTTGCCCCATATACACGGCATTGAGACTTCCGCCGCCGGTTCCAGCGCCGGCTCCGCCGCCGCCGCCCTTAAATCCGCCAGACTTACGCTTGGCTTCGGCCAAGGCGCGTGCCACTGGGTCGGTCTTTGCGCCAGGAGCTTTTTTCTTGGGCTGAGGCTTGGGCTTCGGCTTTGGCTTAGCTTTTTGCTCCGGCTTAGGCTTTGGTTTTGGCTTTGGCTTTTGCTCCGGTTTGGGCTT
>CAYJHU010000031.1:9578-13535 GCA_964369655.1 uncultured Desulfovibrionaceae bacterium
GGCTCCGGTTTGGGTTTTGGTTTTTCTGCTATAACTGCCTTTTCCGGCTCGGGCTTTTTTACTTCCGGCTCGGGCACGGGCGCAGGTTCTGGCGCTTCGGCCTTTTGCTCCGGTTCCGGTTCGGGAATTTTTACATCCTCGGCTGTTTTGGGAATATTTTGTTCTTCTTCCACAGCCTTAGGCATTTGACTTTCGGTTTCAAGCGAGGGAGCAATGGTCTCTCCCGGCAGTCCCGCCGCGCCCATGATGGGTGTTGGCGCTTCGTTGCCGCTTATTTCACCTTCCACCAAGGAAATCATCACCGCATCGCCAATGGGCTTTACATCTCCGCCGCTGGGCATGAAAAAAGCCCCCACAAAAAAGGCAATGTGTAAGGTGATGGAAAGTATGTAAGCTAATAAGTGCATATATTCACTATTTGGCGGGAGCAGCTTCGGTGCGCGTAGCCACAACCCCCAGTTTTTCGATGCCTGCGGCCTTTATTTGTCCCATAACTTCGACAACGACGCCGTAGGGAACTTCCTTATCGGCTTGCAAGAAAAGTCCTTTGTTTTTAGACTTTACAAGCTCGGTAAGCTTGCTTTCAAGGTCGGTAAGTTCTACTTTATATTCGTCCAAAAAGACAGAACCATCTTTGCGCACGGTCAAGATAAGATTATCGCGCTCCGTTGGCAAGACATCCACGCTTTTGGTTTGTGGTAAATCCACATCAAGTCCTTCGCTCATCATGGGAGCTGCCACCATAAAGATGATAAGCAACACCAACATTACGTCTACAAAGGGCGTGACGTTAATGTCCGCCACAAAGCCGCCATTATTTTTTCCTACGTTTCCGGCCATATTATGTCCTTGTCACGCTTCTGCTGGCGTGCAATTCGCGCTGAACTCGGTTGAGGAAAACACCGGCAAAAGTAGTAAGCATGGTTTCAATTTCTGTCAAACGACCAAGGAAGATATTATAGCCGACGGTGGCAGGAATTGCCACAGCAAGGCCGATGGCGGTTGCTACCAGCGCCTCAGAAATACCGGGGGCAACGGTGGCAAGGGATGCGGACTTTGAAAGACCGATGGACTGGAAAGAACTCATAATGCCCCATACCGTACCAAAAAGACCGATGAAAGGCGCGGTGTTGGCGGTGGTAGCCAGCAAGGAGAGCTTGCGCTGCATGCGGCTTACTTCTGTATTGGCGCCAAGGTGCAAAGAGCGGCTTACGTTGTCCACCACAATTTCTGAGCTATTGCCCATTTCTTTGGATTTATTAAACTCTGTCACGCCTTGATGCGCTACAAAGTACAGGGGAGATGATGGGTCAGCCCCGAGCGATTGTACAGCTTCGCGTAGGTCCACTGCTCTTTCAAAGCGATCTAATCCATCAATGGCTTTCTTTTTGGCAGAACCAAGCATAAACCATTTTTGGATCATCAAACCCCATGAAACGATGGACATAATAATAAGCAGAGCAAGCACTGCCTTTGCTACGAGACTGGCCTCTGCAATCATTGAAAAAAAACTAACTTCCATTATATTCCCCTATAAAAAATGCACAAAGTGTGCGTACTGACATATAAGCGCAAATGCAAAATTATGCGCCTTGTGCAAAGCATGGCGCGCAATTTATCTTGTCATTTTCACGCATTCGCAACCATCATCATGCAATAATTTGCATTTTTTTTCAAGATTTTTTTTAGACTTTTCCTAAATTTGAATTTTGCAAGCTTACGCCATTAGATTTTCTCTTTTCTTGTCTACTAAGAGACACTAGGTCTCTCCAGTATAAGCTGTAATGATAACATAGACATTTAGGACGCTTTAGGGTATGCATGCTTGCAATAACTTCAAATAACATAGGTAAAACATGCCAGACATCAAACATATCAGAAACTTTTCTATCATTGCGCACATTGACCACGGTAAATCTACCTTGGCCGATCGCATCCTTGAAATCACCAATCTTGTGTCCGATCGCGACAAAAAAGATCAATATCTTGACAAAATGGACCTTGAGCGTGAGCGCGGTATTACCATTAAGGCGCAAACCGTGCGCATTCCCTTCACCAGCAAAAGCGGTGAAAAATATATTTTGAATCTTATCGATACTCCCGGACACGTGGACTTTAACTATGAAGTTTCGCGCTCCTTGGCCGCTTGCGATGGGGCGCTCTTGGTGGTGGATGCCACCCAAGGCGTTGAAGCGCAAACCCTTGCCAATGTGTATCTTGCGCTGGACCATGACCACGAAGTCATTCCTGTCTTAAATAAAATTGATTTGCCAAGTTCTGATGTAGATAGAGTGCGCGAAGAAATTGAAGAGGCCATTGGCCTTGATTGTACCGACGCTTTGCCCGTATCTGCTAAGACAGGCGAGGGCGTAGCCGAAGTGCTGGAAGCCTTGGTGCAGCGCTTGCCTGCGCCCACTGGCGATACCGAAGCACCGCTTAAGGCGCTGATTTTTGACTCATGGTATGATAGTTATCAAGGGGTTGTAGTGCTTTTCCGCATTATGGACGGGCGCATCAAGAAAAATGAACGCATCCGCCTTATGGCCACCGGCAAAGAATATGAAGTTTTGCGCCTTGGGGTATTTTCTCCCGAGCCTACCGACATGGCAGAGCTTTCTGCCGGAGAAGTGGGCTTTTTGTGCGGAAGCATCAAGGAATTGCAAGATGCCAAGGTGGGGGATACCATTACGCTGGTAAATAATCCTGCCTCAGAACCGGTAGAAGGCTTTAAAGAAGTACAGCCCATGGTCTTTTGTGGTTTGTATCCTTCAGACTCTGATGATTATGAAACGCTTAAGGCCGCCCTTGAAAAATTACAGCTCAACGATGCGGCTTTTTCTTACGAGCCGGAAACTTCACAAGCCCTTGGATTTGGCTATCGCTGTGGATTTTTAGGGCTTTTGCATATGGAAATTATTCAAGAGCGCATTGAGCGTGAGTTTGAGGTGACCCTCATTGCCACGGCGCCGTCGGTTATTTATAAGGTAGACACCACCGATGGGCGACATCTTGATATTGATAACCCCTCAAAGCTCCCCGACGGCACAAAGATTGATACGCTTTTTGAGCCGCTGGTGAAAATGGACATTCACGTGCCCAATGAATATGTGGGCAATGTCTTTAAGCTGTGCGAAGAAAAACGCGGCATACAAAAGAATTTGCACTATTTGGCCGCCAATCGCGTGGTTATTACCTATGAATTGCCCTTTGCGGAAATTGTTTTTGACTTTTTTGACCGCCTAAAGTCCACCACCAAGGGCTATGCCTCCATGGATTATGAATTTTTAGATTATAAACCTGCCAACTTAGTGCGCCTTGATATTATGCTTAATGGCGAACCTGTGGACGCACTGGCAGTTATTGTGCATAGGGACAAGGCCTATCACTATGGGCGCGCGCTCGCACTCAAGCTTAAGCGCACCATACCGCGCCAGCTTTTTGAGGTGGCCATTCAGGCGGCCATTGGGCAAAAGATTATTGCTCGCGAAACTGTTTCTGCTTTCCGCAAAAACGTTACTGCCAAGTGTTATGGCGGCGATATTAGCCGTAAGCGTAAGCTCTTAGAAAAACAAAAAGAGGGCAAAAAACGCATGAAGCGCATGGGTAATGTGGAGTTACCGCAAGAGGCTTTCCTGGCCGCCCTTAAAGTGGGCGACGATTAGCAGGGCGTGAAAAAGGGGCATCTGCTTCGTCAGAGGGAAAAATCCAAAACGCTTATGTATGCCCAATACACTGCGCGCTTTGAATTTTTCCTCTTCCTTGTAGCTCACGCTTGCAAAAGCCCTGCTGAAAATACGCCATGGCCCTTGCAGCAAAAACGTATATGCAAAGATAAACACCAGTGGCGATATGGCGAAAAACAGGACTATGAACAACATATAGGGGATTGAAAATGAAATATATTTTATCATTTTGCTTTTTACTCTTTGCGCATATTGCTATGTGCAACATGGTGCA
>CAYJHU010000032.1:0-8042 GCA_964369655.1 uncultured Desulfovibrionaceae bacterium
CAAGCCCCACCCCTCTCCTTTCAAAACGCGCTCATTTAAAGGCCTTGCGCAATGAATTCTGCAGAGCTCTTCATTTGGTAAGCAAAATAAAAAAGCTCTGCGTACTTTATTCTGCAGAGCTTTCAAATAGTTTTATTTGTTTCTGTTACCAGTCAAGGGTTCCCTTAAAGGCAGTAACCAGTTCACGCACAGGCTCAGCGCAAAGTATGGAGTTGCCACTGGTGATATTCAATGTCGTATCCTCAGTGACTTGTCCAACCCTTGCCATGTTTACGCCCTTCATAACGCCCTCAAAGAGCTTGGCCTTGTCGCTAGGCACAGATACCAGTAGACGGCTGGCCGACTCACTATAAAGCAGTTCGGCTGTGGTCATGTTTTCAAAGGTAGGCACAGCGTCAAGATTAAGTGTAGCGCCAAGGCGTCCGCCTATGCACATTTCAGCTATCGCCACGGCAAGTCCTCCGTCTGAGAGGTCATGGCAAGCCGAAACAATGCGCTCATAAATGGCACGATGCAATCTGCCATATGCCATTTTAGCGGTCATGGCATCTACATGCGGCACAGTATTGCACGAAAGTTTAAGCTCTTGTGCGGCTTCTGAACCTGCCATCTCACGGCGAGTTCCGCCAATAAGATAAATAATATCGCCGGCTTTCTTGAAGTCAGAAGTCTGCGTGCGCAAAACATTTTCAATAACGCCAAGCACAGTAAAGAGCACGGTGGGCGGAATGGAGATGCGCTCGCCGCCGCCGGTATAGTCATTTTTCATGGAGTCCTTGCCGGAAACACAAGGCACGCCATAGGCATAAGCAAATTGTTCCAGCGCCTTACAAGCACGCACCAACTGAGCAAGCTTATATTCCCCATCGGGATTTTTGTCGGACTGTACAGGGTCGCACCAGCAGAAGTTATCAAGCCCGGCTAAGCGATCAGGGTCAGCGCCCACAGCCACAGCATTACGTATGGCTTCGTCCATGGCATTGGCCATCATCCAATACGTGTCGTAATCACTGAACTTTGGGCAAATGCCGTGGGCAATGACTAAGCCGGCATCGGATTCCAGCACAGGGCGAATAACGCCGGCATCGGAAGGCCCATCACGCTCAACGCCAACTAGCGGCTTGATGGCAGAGCCACCGCGCACCTCATGGTCGTATTGACGGATGATATATTCTTTGGAGCAAATATTTAATCGTCCAAGCATGGTCTTAAGGAAAGAGCCTGTGTCTGCATCTTTAACTTCAACGCGGCTGTCACTATGCTTTGGAGCTTGCCAATGGGCTTTAAGCTTAAGTTGCGGCACGCCGTCATGCATAAAGTCCATGGACAAATGGGTAACGATTTTTTCGCCATAGACAACATGGAAATAACCGGAATCAGTGAAGTTTCCAAGGGCAGTGGCTTCTACGTCCATTTCCTTGGCTAAAGCAAGGAAGGCCTCTAAATTCTTGGGAGGCACGGCAAGAGTCATGCGCTCTTGTGCTTCGGAAATAAGAATTTCCCAGGGGCGCAAGCCATCATATTTCAGCGGGCATTTTGATAAATCAAGAATGCAACCACCTGTATCTTCAGCCATTTCACCAACGGAAGAAGAAAGTCCACCGGCGCCGTTGTCGGTGATGGAATTATAGAGTCCAAGGTCGCGCGCGCGCATGATGCAATCATACATTTTACGCTGGGTAATGGGGTCACCAATTTGTACGGCGGTGGCAGGGGAGCCTTCGTGCAACTCTTCGGAAGAGAAGGTCGCACCATGGATGCCATCTTTGCCGATGCGTCCGCCAACCATAACGATGTGATCGCCCACTAGCGCTTGTTTTTCGTGGCCGGGCTTACCTGCCACTTCTGTGGGGATAATGCCCACGGTGCCGCAATAGACGAGGGGTTTTCCGAGGAAGCGCTCATCAAAAACTAAAGACCCATTAACAGTGGGTACGCCGGACTTATTTCCGCCATGCTCGACGCCCTCGCGCACGCCTTCCAGCACACGTCTTGGGTGTAAAAGACGCGGGGGTAATTCTTCATTATGAAAGGGAGAGGCAAAGCAAAATACGTCGGTATTACATACCAGCTCAGCGCCCATGCCGGTGCCCATGGGGTCGCGATTTACGCCCACGATACCGGTGAGAGCGCCGCCGTAAGGGTCAAGGGCGGAGGGGCTGTTATGTGTTTCTACTTTAATACACGCATCATAGGCGCCAATAAAGGAAACAACGCCGGCATTGTCCTTGAAGACCGATTTACAAAAATCACGCTCGCCAAGCTGACTGCGAATGCCAGCGGTCACGTCGCGAATGCAAGTTTTGTAAAGGTTATTGACTTCTTCGGAGCTACCGGTTTCGGCATTGGTATATTCAATGCGTGAGGCCAAAATTTTGTGCTTACAATGCTCTGACCACGTTTGGGCAAGTACTTCCAGCTCAGCATCGGTAGGATTGGCAGGAAGGTTAAGGGCTTTGCGCTCTTCTACAACTTCAGGCTGTAAAAAATAATCCCTAATGGTTTGCATTTCCAAAAGATTTAAGGCCAGCGTATTCTCGCGGCTCACCTGCATAAGCGCATCATCGCTCATTTCTGCAAGGGGGCAGATATTCACATCATCACTGGCAGTGCCTGTGACCTCGGCGGCTTGCGCTTCAAAACCTGCTGCGGCTTGCCACTCAGCTTTATCTTTAATGCGATAGCGCTGAATAAGTTCATTGCAGAGTAAATTTTTTGCTATATTTTCAACGTCTTGAAGAGTGAGTTTTGCTTTCTCATCGCTTAAAAAACGATATTGAATGGCGGTAAAGACGCTCAAGCTTTCGCGCTCAATTTTCAAGACCATGGCGGCGGTGTCTCTGGCGGTACGCGCTTCATTATCGGTAACGCCGGGACGAAAGCCCACCTCTAAAATGAAGTCCGCCTCAAAGGCTTGCATGGGCAAGGGCTCAGTGCTGGCACTTTGCATAACGGCATCATGCCACACCCCTTCGTCCATGAGCTTTTGCCCTTGTTCGATACTTAAGCCGTCAAAGGTAAAGACCTTTATTTGGCGAACCGCCGCAATGGATATGCCCAAAGCCTTGGCGATATGGTTGCAGGTTTTTTTTCCGAGGGTATCAGTAATGTGTGGGTGTAAACCGACTTCGATGCGCTGTAGCATGAAATTCTCCGTCAAACTATTTTTGTCTTTGTTGCACGTAATCTGCCATTTTCATTAAAATATGCCTTTCGGCTTCACTTTTTATATACGGTGATAAAACGTCTAAAGCTTCCTTGGCCTGCATAAGGGCTTGCCCGGCTTGGTCACGGGTTTGGCTGTCAAAACCAAGGCGGCAAATTTCTGCCCCGATGTGTGCGGCCTCTTCCTGCGTGTAGGTTCCGCCGCTAAAACGAGCATCAAAATCTGCGCGTGCGTTGGCGTCTAAAGATTCGCGATAAAGGCGGATGGGCGGAGTTAATTTGCCTTCGCACAAGTCGCCGCCACTGGGTTTGCCGGTGAGTTCTTGCGGGGCAAAATCAAGGGCATCATCCACCATTTGGAAGGCGATGCCAAGGTTTTGACCATACTCAGCCACTGCTTTGAGTGCTGGCTCTGGGGCTTTGGCATGCATGGCGCCCATAAGACATGAAGCCTTAAGTAGCCACGCCGTTTTACCAAGCACGATATCATAATAAATATGCTCTTCTTGTTCTAAACAGCGAAGATATTGAATCTCTAAAATTTCACCGGATGCCGTTTGCAAGGTAGCCTCTGAAAAACATTCGCAAAGGCGCACGTCTTTGTAGCGTGCTACCAACATATTGGCATGGGCAAGCATGGCATCGCCAGCCAAAATGGTATTGGTAATGCCAAAAAGCTTATGCGCTACGGGTGCGCCACGTCTTGTATCGGCACCGTCAAAAACATCATCATGTAGTAAGGTTGCCGCATGTAGCATTTCCATGGTGATGGCAAGGTCATAAATGTCATCTTTGCCATAGCCAAAAAGCCGCGCCATAAGAACGGTTAAAAAAGGGCGTAAGCGCTTGCCGCCGGCATTAAAAATATGCTCGGCAATGGGCTTTGTCACAGGTGGTAAAAGCTCACAAGCTTTGTGAAGCGCTTCCTCCATGTGGGGGAATTCTTTGTATAAGCGCTCTCTTAATTCTTCCATGTATTATCCGATGTTAGAGCCTAAAAGGCTGAGCCTGTTAAGCCAAAATGTGTTCCACAACTTGCCCCATAGCTACAAAAGCTTTGTCAAAGCTACGATATTCGGCCTCGCGTGTACCCACAAGATTTGATACCGTGCGAATTTCCAATAGCGGAATCCTATACCGAGCACAAGCCAAAGCTATGGAAAAGCCTTCCATATTTTCGAGCAAAGGCTCAACAAAGGGGGCAGAAAGCTTTGCTGCTCGAGCCATGCAACTGGTCACTCCGGCAACGGTGACGGAGGTTGCTGTTCCTTGTATAGGGCAATGGCGAAGCACCTCATTTAATTGAAATAGCTCAGGCAATTGGACTTCATCCCAGACTACTGTCTCAGGCGTATTCCACTGCGGAAAGCCAAGGGCCTTGGCATCTACATTTTCGCCGTCGCAAAGGCCGTATTCAGGGTAAATTTCTCTAGTAACTCGCCAGCTTGTGGCCAAAGGCGCTTTTTCTAAATTAAATGAGCCGGCAAGGCCAACATTTATAACCAAAGTATTTTTTTTCAAAGTTGACAATGCCTTACCCATGGCCAAGGCGGCATTGATGGGGCCTACCCCTGTAATCATGACCCCATTGCTTCTTTCTAAGGTGTCGCTGAAATAAAAAATATCTTGCTCAACATAGCTTGGCGGAAGAGCATCCACGTAGCTTGGCTTGGCATGATCCCATTCATCTCTAGTCGCGAGGGCAAAAAGTATATTCATATTACCCCTTATCTAAATTTACATGTGGAGAAAATTGAAATCCGTCAAGTGTAGCACAGCGCATTATGCGAATATTTGCTCATAATTGCAAGAAGAACATGGGCAGTTGTGAAAATTTATAGTAATCAGCAATTGAGAGTGTATTGTGTAATGATATTGGGAGTTTTTGGGAACTTTAAAAGGTAAAAACAATCAATGTTTTTAGAAAAGCGCAAAATAGTGAGCCGGAAGCGTCTTTACAAGGGCTGTAAAATGCATCATTATGCAGTATGAATTTTGATTTACCACTTTTTCTTTCTGCCATTGGCCTTGCTTTTATTTTTGAGTCCCTACCGTGGCTTTTATTTCCAAATAGTATGCGTAATTTTTTGCTTAGCCTTGCCACTATGCCTGCGGGACATTTGCGCTTTATGGGTTTGTGCGCCATGGGTTTGGGGCTAGGGATTGTTTGGCTTGCACGCTCTTAACAGGCTGTTGGAAAAGGGCAATCTGCTTCGTCAGACTCGTTTTTTGCTCCGGTCATGTATGTCTATATACACTCCCTTCGCAAAAAACTTCGTCTTCCTCGCATCTTACCCTTTTTGAACAGCCTGCAATAAATATAAAAAGTGAGCTTTTGCAACGGTCTTTTAATGGTATTTTGTTCTCATTCTTTTGAGACTCCATCCTCTCCCAAAACGCGCTTATTGTCTCATTTCTTTTTACATACCATAAGAATTTTATAGATACATAAAATTTAACGCCATTTTCAGCTTGTTGAAAATGGCGCATAAGGGTTTTCAAAGGGGTGTCTTTGGCGGTGTTTTGGGAGGCAGCGCCTCCCAATCAAAAAAATCTGCCAAAGTAATTTTTTGGTGATTTGCTATTGGCGTGCTTTTTCACCAATGTGAATACAGACAATGCCGGAAGTGAGCGGAATGTGCCATGCGCAATCAAAGCCACTGGCGCGCATTTCTTCTTCAAGTTCCAGCGCCGTGGGGAATTGTGTGATGGTATCTGCTAAATATCCGTAGGCCTTGCTATTTCCAGAAAAAATCTTGCCAATTAAGGGTAAGATGCGCTTGAGATAAAAATTGTATAATCCGCCCCAAATTTTGTTTTTCCCTGATCCAAACTCTAAAATGCAGGCCCTGCCGCCAGGTACTAAGACGCGCGCCATTTCGGCAAAGGCTTCTTCCCTTGGCAATACATTGCGAATACCAAAGGCAATGGTTATGGCATCGACGCTATTGTCTGGCAGTGGGAGGCGTTTGGCATCAGCGGCTACGGGTAAAATGGTGTGGATTCCTTTTAACTTTGTGCGTCCGCGCATGAGCATGGGCGGGCAAAAATCAAGAGCAGGAATTGTGGCCTCAGGATAGCGTTTTTTTATGGCTAGTGAAACATCCAAGGTGCCGGCGGCCAAATCAAGCACTCTGCCTGTGGGGCCAAGGCGCACTTCACGCACGAGGCGTTTACGCCATATTCTGTCAAAACCACAAGAAAGTACGGTATTTAAAAGGTCGTACCACGAAACAATACTTCCAAACATGGAAGATACGGCTTTTTCGTGTTCTGTTTTTACGTGGTCTTTGGGCTTAAGTTCTTCGGTTTTTGGAGATTGTGACATTAACGCTCATCTTTCTGGGAATTTTCTGTTATGGTTTCAAGCACTACTTTGTAGATGGCGGGAAATGTTTCGGCAAAATTATTGGGTGAAACGGTGCGTGTTTCAATAAATTTTGCCACTAACTCCTTAGCCACCTGCAAAGCTTCTTTTTGTAATTTTTCCATAACAAATCCATCTTTTATGCTGAAAAAAACCCGCCCATAGGGGAATGGCCTAGGCCCCCATTGGGCTGTACCGGGCGGGAAGCGAAACGAAAGGCTCTACCCCCCGCCCCGTTTTTTAACTATCTTTGCTGACTTTACTATGCATTAGAATATCAGCACTTTGCAAATTATCTGCCTTATTCGCCTTCGCCAAGTAGTGCGGATATTTCTTCACGCAGGACTTTTGCAGCGGCGGTGGCGGCCATTTTTTCAAGATTTTCTTGTATACTTTGCTCAAAGGCTTGTAAACTGTCATTGAGACTTTGGACTTTTTCTTCCAATTGAGCAATGTTTTCTAGGTGACTTTTCTCTTTTTCTTCCGCTACGGCTAGGGCGCTTTCTAATTCGGCTACCTTAGCGCTTAATTCGTCAGAATTTTCACCTTCTTGCGTTGCTGGCAAGGCATTGACGGTGTTTTCGAGCTTGGAAATTTGCGCAGCGATAATTTCCTTCATGGTCTGCTCTCTTTCTTTAGCATCTTCCATGGCTCTTTCGAGATTTTCTACCTTTTTCGTCATTTCGCCTAGCTGATTTGCGCTTTCCTCTGAGGCTTCGGAATCTTCAGGTGAGGCGGATGTTTGCGCCATATTGGCTTCAAGTAATTCAAGTTTTGTTGAAAGTTCAGCTATTTGGCTTAATGATGCTTCCAGCTCTTCGAGTTTTGCACTCATGTCTGTCAATTGTGCGTTGTCTTGGGTTGCATTGTCCGCACTTTCTGCGCTGGTGGCGAGTTGATTTACTTTTTCTTCAAGATCTTCAAGCTTGCCAGAAAGGTTTTCGTCAACTGTGCTTTCACGTGAGTTAACTTCTGTAGCCAAAGTTTCAAGCTTTTCAATATGTTCAGATAAGGTTCCACGCAGAGCAGAGTCTTTTTCAGTAATTTGCTGACTGACGCTATCGTTTTGCTCTTGCAGGGCAGTAATGCGCAAGGCAAGATCGTCTTCAAGGGCGCGTAAACGCTCCTCAAGGGCGTCAACACGCTCACTATCTACAACCATCGCTGGGCTTGCTAACTCTTGCGCAGGGCTAACAGCTTCTTTTGTTTCAGCTTGTTCAACTATTATGTTGTCATCTTGTAGATTTGCTTCTTGCACGGTTTCAGCGGAGGCATTGCCTGCAAAGACATTTTCTTGATTTTGAGACATTTGAATATTTATGTCTGGCATATTCATGTCTTGGCTTGCAGGAGTCTCGCTAACGACCTCTTCTGCTACTTCATTGAGTTCGCTTTCAAAGGCTGTATCTATCTCTGAAATTTCACTTTCTGTAGGGGGCGCGCTTTGTGTTTCCAGATCACTGGCACTTAGGATAGCGTCAAGATCATCGCTTAAATCCGGAATTGGGGA
>CAYJHU010000032.1:8142-11120 GCA_964369655.1 uncultured Desulfovibrionaceae bacterium
CCATGCTATCATTCATGGGGGCAGGGGCTTCATCCAGCGTAGCGCCAGGAACCACGGCCTCAGCAACTTCAGTGGAGCTAATAGGGTCGCCATCAAAGCCGGGCACAACATCTTGAGCCACTTCTGCGGCTGAGATGGGGGGGTCTCCAAGTACTTCATCAAAAAGGCTGTCGATGTCGTCAAGGTCATCTTGGCCGCTTTTGGGTGTGCTTGCTTCGCTTTGCGCAGGGGCTGGGCTATCGTCTAAAATACTTCCTAGGAGGTCATCTATATCTGAGGACACATCTTCGCTTGAGCTTGGGGCGCTTGCATCTTCGGCCGCTGGCTGTGGAGGCATTTCCATCTCGGCAAGTAGTGCGTCAACGTCAGACATGTCCGGCATATCTTGTGAGGCAGGTTCGGCAAAATCTTCACTGACTTCGGCTTCTGCGGCGGCCTCAGCTTCAGCTGCTTGCTGGGCGAGGGAATTTTCTAATTCTGAAAAACCACCATCGCTGTCCATTTGCGCCAAAAGAGCATCCAAGTCCACTTCATCATCTCCGCCCATGTCAGGAACATGCCCACTATTGCCAAGATCGCTCAGGGCGTGGTCAATGTTGCCTTCTTCGGCGGGCGCCGTGGATGTTGTTTGACCTTTTTCAATAATGTCAGTAAGTTCTATGATTTCATCATCAGAGTCTTGCTTTTCATCTAAATCAAAGTCCATACATGCCCCTTGGTTATTTTTTTAGAAGTGAAAAAAAATCTATACAGTTTTGGAATGTAACAAATTTTATTTAAAAAAGCAAATACCTTTCTTGGCATTGAGTGCGTAGTGGTGTGCGGAGAAAATAAAAAATGCCGTGCTAAAACTAGTACGGCATTTTTCTTGTCAAGGTCTTGTATTGACTAGATATAGTCGCCACGGTTAAATTTAAATTTTTCCGTGGTGCTCATAATTTCAAGCTCATTGACAAGACCTGCCAAATCTGGGTTTTGCTCAAGCGATTGCTTATTATTCGCTTTAAGCGACGACACTTGCGATTCAATACCTTCTAAGAGCGCATAGGCATCGCGCAAGTTTCCATCATTATTTGGCGTACGCAGTTTTTGTGCATATGAATCCCACATGTTGAGAGCTTGTGAAGCTTGTTCAAAAGCTTGCTCAGCGGCAGGGGAAGTGGCAGAGGATGCGGCAAGGTTTTCCACACCGTTAACAAGCAATTGCTGCGCAACATTTGCTTGCACGCCTTGTGCAAGGTGGGCTTGTACGTTGCTATTTTCTGCGTCACCAAGGGCCGCTTGCTCTGCCAATGTTGCCGCAAAGTCGGTACCATTCGCATTTTTTTGAGCTGCGGATTTTTTTGCTTGAAGCTCTTGCTGCGAGAGTAAAGCTTCAATGTTTTGAGTTTGAATGTTCATACTGCCTCCAACCTTGGTGTTTCGTTATTTGTTATGCAAAAGGTTTGCCATAGTATTGAAGATTTGTAAACCATGAATATCGTTAATGTTAGAAAAACTTTAGAGGAAAATATTACCATATGCGTTGAAACGATATAGTTATGTTTAGGTAGCTACCTTTTGGCAATATATTTATGTAGAAACTCTATAATTTATTAAAATAATACAAAAAAATGTGCAACTAAAGAGTGTAAACGTATTTTGCAAAAATCCCATTGCAAATGTTAAAAAAACTTTAGAGGAAAATGTTGCCTTTGTAAAAAGTAAGCACTTATACATGGCGTGGCAAGGCTTGTCTATTGTCGTAAAACAATGTATACATATAAAACAATGACTGCTTTGCGTATGCAGTACGGCATATTGGGTATTTTGATAAACCTTGAAACAATAAAAGGATATGGCATGAGAGATATTAAAAAAATTCTTTGCGCTGTTGATTTGTCAGACCATAGCAAAACCCTTGCTGAGTATACCATAACCATTGCAAAGCTTGCGAGTGCTGAGGTTGTTGTGGTGTATACTGCGCCTTCTTTAAGTCAATATGTTGGTTTTCATGTGCCGCCTAATACCATTGAAAATTTTGTGGGCGAAATTGTTGCCGGCGCTGAAAAATCTATGGATACCTTTGTATCAGAAAATTTCCCCGGCATTAACGCCAGGGGTAATGTGCTCATCGGCTATGCGGCAGAAGAAATTGTTGCCAAGGCCGAAGAAGAAGATGTCGATTTAATTATTATGGGTACGCATGGTCGCAAGGGGCTTGATCGCTTGCTCTTTGGTTCTGTGGCTGAAAGTGTTATTAAAAACGCTAAACAACCGGTTATGACTATTCGTCCCAATTATACAGAATAACTTTTTATAACGTTTTATGTGTGAGAGCCGTTGCGAGTCAGCGGTTCTTTTTTTTAATACTATAACTTTAAAAACACTGATTAAATATATTTTTAAAAATGTAATCAGCAGTTGCACAGGTTTATTATGTCCAGTCAAGCAAATCCTGCACTGAGCGTGCGTGAGCAAATTTCAGCCTTAAAGCCCTATGTACCTGGGCTTGCCATTGAAGATATCAGAGAAAAATATCAATGCGAAAATGTCATAAAAATGGCCAGTAATGAAAACCCCTTAGGCGCTTCTCCGCTGGTGCAAAAGCGCGTGCAAGAAGCCGCAGGGCATATTTTTCGCTATCCGCAAAGCGGCAATCCGCGCCTTGTTGCCGCCCTTGCGCATAAGCACGGGGTAAGCGCTAAGTGCATTGTTATGGGTAATGGCAGTGATGAAATTATTGATTTGCTTATGCGCGTACGCTGCGTGGCGGGGCAAGATAATATTGTATGCTTTAAGCCATGCTTTGGCATGTATAGCGTGCAAGCACAAATTTGCGGTGTTGAGCTGCGTCAAGCTCCGCTTAATGAAGATTTTTCCTTGCCATTTGAAGATTTATTGCAACTTGTGGATGAAAATACCAAGCTTGTTTTTATTACAACGCCTGACAATCCATCTGGATTTTGCCCAGAAAGAGCAGATGTGTATGCCTTTGC
>CAYJHU010000032.1:11220-13439 GCA_964369655.1 uncultured Desulfovibrionaceae bacterium
ACCTTTTCCAAAAGTTATGGCCTCGCCGGCATTCGTCTTGGCTATGGCATTATGCCAGAAGGTCTTGCGGATTATTTATGGCGCGCGCGCATGCCTTTTTCTGTGAATATTCTTGCGGAAGTGGCCGGAATTGCCGCTCTTGAAGATACTGTCTTTTACGAGCAAAGCCTTGATATTGTTAAAAAGGGTAGGGTGCAACTTACTGAAGGACTCAGCGCCCTTGGGTGTAAAGTATGGCCAAGTCATGCGAATTTTCTTCTTTTTGCACCGCCTTCAAAGCACAGTGTTGCTGAGCTTTTCGAGGCTCTTTTGGCAAAAGGCTTTATTATTCGTCCCTTAAAAAGTTATGATTTACCGCATCTTTTCCGCATAACTGTTGGAACGCCGCAAGAAAATGACGCATTTTTACAAAGCTTTTCCGAGGTGTTAGCATGAGTGCCAGTCAAGATATTCTCCCCATTGTCACCCTAGATGGGCCTGCCGGCGTCGGTAAATCAACCCTTGCCAAAATGCTGGCGGCGCATTTGCGCATTGCCTATATGGACACCGGTGCTATGTTTCGTTGTTTGGCATTAAAGCTTGGGGAAGGCGCTGAAAATCTGCCAGCAGAAGAAATAAAAAGCCTTTGTAATCAATGGTCTTTTTCTTTGTCAGGCTCAGGAGCAAGCACGCTTTTAATGTGTAATGATGTGGCTGTGCGCAGTGAAATTCGCACTGAAGAAGTAGGCGCGCTGGCTTCACGTCTTGGCACTGTGCCCATTGTGCGCGACATCCTCAAGGACGCGCAAAGAAGCCTTGGGCACAATATTCCCCTCGTGGCTGAAGGTCGTGATATGGGTTCGGTAATTTTTCCCACGGCCGCTTTTAAATTCTTCCTTGATGCTGATCCGGAAATCCGCGCCAAAAGACGCATGGAACAGCTACAAGAACAAGGTCAAACTGTTGACCTAAGTCTTCTTACTGAGCAAATTCGCGAACGTGACGCCCTTGATCGCGGGCGTGCCGTTGCACCACTTGCGCCGGCAGAAGATGCCATTATCATTGATACCTCAAATCTTGATGTGCATGGTGTGCTTGGTGAACTTTTAAGGCAGATGCATGCCTCTCCTGCATGGAAAATTTTTAATAATTAATTAAAATGTTTTTCTTGGGAGGCACTGCCTCCAAAACCCTCCGACTATGAGAGCAGGGGGGATAATCCCCTTTGGAAACCCTAATGCGCAATTTTCAACAAGTTGAAAATTGCGTTTTTTATAACTCTACAGTGGAATAGAAGTTTTTTAGTCAGAAAATACGAGTAAAAAGTTTTTGAGGGTGGGGTCTGGGGAGGGAATTTTTTTCAAAAAGTTCCCTCCCCAGAAAGTAAAAAAACAAATATTCAATGATAGCAGTTATTTTTCGATTGTCATTTCCTTGACTTTGGTAGGTAAAATTTTCCTCCTCTTTGTTGTAAATGTGTTTATGTTCTGTAAAAACAGATGTTTGTCTGTTTTGGCACAGCATATGCAATGAAACAAGCGAACGCGAAATGAGCATAAGGCTCAGCGCATAACACAAACAACATTTTAATCCTTGGGGAGGATGTTATGAGTCAACTAGATTATGAAATTAACAAGGAATTAGGCGAATGCTATCTTTTTATGGGCGACCTCGATAAGGCTGAAGATTATTATCGCAAGGCTATTACCCATGGTGGTTCTCAGGCAGCTCCATATCTTGGCATGGCAACCATTGCAGTTCAGCGCAACAAGCTTGACGAAGCAATGATATTGTACACAAAGGCTCACACCATAGAGCAAAGCGACAAGACGTTCACAGGTATTGGACTTGTGCACATGGAACAAAATGCCCACGAGCTTGCTTATGATCACTTCACCAGCGCTCTTGAGCTTAATCCTGAAAATATGATTGCCTTGAATTGCCTCGTACGTGAAGGTTATCATTTAGGTCGTTTAGCAGATGTTGTGCCAGCTCTTGAAACCAGCATGAAGGTTTCCACCGAAGCCAATGCTATTCAGGTCAGTCTTGCCGGTATCCTGATCTCCTTAGGTCGCAACGACGAAGCTAAGGCTCATTTGGAGGCTGTGCTTGGCATTGATCCTTCTAATGCAAATGCTCAGGAACTTATTGCCAGCATGGCAGCATAAATTAGGAATAATTGAGCAAATAAGTTCTCCATTTTCCCTCCCCAATCGATTTTCCGGCCTTGGTTTGCAAGG
>CAYJHU010000033.1:0-13405 GCA_964369655.1 uncultured Desulfovibrionaceae bacterium
AACTTTCATGGCGTTGAAAGTTTTTCTTTTTTAAAACATTCCTACCGCCTCAAAGTGAACAACATCCAAAAAAAACTTTTATCTGAAAGAAAAATTTCTCACGGCGCAAAATAAGCCAAAATTCACTTCTCGCGCCCCTGTTAGAGATGTTTGGAGCCTGTGTAACGTTTACATCTTCTAATTTTCAATTTATTGAAAATTAGGCACATAAGTGTTTCCAAAGGGGTTTAACCCCTTTGGCGGTGGGTTTGGGAGGCAGAGCCTCCCAAATAAATCAACTCAAAAATTATGCAAAACGAAGAAAAAAACAATAACAATACACTTTCCTATTGACTATTAAATAGACCAGTGGTATATAATTAAATTTTACAACAAAACAAAGTAGATAGATTTAAAACACTGTCTCATATAGTATCACAGTATTCATTTTTTTTGTTCCATTTTAGAACAATTGAGTATACCCCCTCCTTTATTTTGTTCCATTATTGAACACTTTTTGCGTTTTTACTTTACTTTGTATTGCACTTTCTACAGCAGTGTCTAAAAATGACACAATTCTGCATTTCATAGCACATGATTTTCAATCTAGTTTTGCCTAGAATATCAGTCTTTTTTTTTGCAGTAAGTATTTTTTTTGTTCCATTTTTATGCACTGCATATCTACACGCATATAACTACCTATTATTACAATTAAAGTGCATTTTGGCATGCTTTATGCTCTATTAGCTCGCGGCATTTTGCCCGCTTTATAGTAATTAAAGGAGATTTATATGGCTTCAGTTTCAGGTAACTTTATTGTTCTTGCCACACCTTTTAAGGAAGATGGTAGCATTGATTTTGATGGTTTTGGTAAAAACCTTGACAAATATGCCGAAACCCCAGTTGACGGTGTTATTGTAGCAGGAGCACTTGGTGAGTATCTTGCCATGAACGTGGAAGAGCGCAAAGAACTCACTGCCTTTGCCGGAAAGCGCCTTGCTGGGCGTATTCCTTTCATCGTAGGTACAACTGCCCACGACACCAAAGTTGTTATTGAGCTTTCAAACCACGCCCATGAGCATGGCGCTGTGGCTGTTATGATCTTACCTTCCCCTGGTTACGGCCTCATGGAAGATGAAATATATACATATTACAAAGACATTTCTGACAACGTAAAAATTTCCATCATGCTTTACAACAACCCCGGCAGCTCCGGTGTTGATATGGAATTTGACCTTGTGAAGAAAATTGCGGCTCTGCCCAATGTAAATTCAATTAAAGAAGCTTCTGGCGATATCAAGCGTATTACACGCATGCGTGCTGAGCTTCCTGAGTCTTTCTCCATTTTCTGCGGTTGGGAAGACATGCACCACGAAAGCTTTTGCGCGGGCGCTACCGGTTGGGTATGCATGGGCGGCAACTTTGCTCCTGGTCTTACCCGTGACTTGCTTGCCTTAGTTAAAAAAGGCGAAATGCAAAAAGCTCTTGAATTAACTCTTGTGTATAATCCTATTGCTCGTCATCTTGAAAATGCCGGCAAGGTAACCCAGCAAGCAAAATATATGATGGATAAGCTTGGCTATGTGGGCGGTTATGTGCGCGCACCAAAGCAAGCTCTTACCGACGCTGAAAAAGCTGCCATTGACGCTTTGCTTGCTACCGTTAAGCTTTACTAGGATCTTATATGAAAAGTTTTATTTCTCCAGACTTAGCTCCTGCCATTGGCCCTTATTGTCATGCTGCTCAGAGCGGAAATTTGCTCTTTGTATCCGGCCAAGTACCTGTGGATAAAGCAGGCAACGTAGTTGGCTCCACCATGGCAGAGCAAACAAAGCAAACCATGAATAACTTGAAGGCTGTCTTAGAAGCCTGTGGCCTTACCCTTAATTCTGTTGTAAAAACCACAGTATATGTGACCGACATTGATGCATTTGCTGAAATGAACGCAGTTTACTCAGAGTTTTTTGGTGATCACAAACCTGCACGTGCATGCGTAGAGATTTCGCGTCTTGTAAAAGGCATGCTCGTTGAAATAGAGGCTGTGGCTGAATTTTCATAATAAAGACTGCGCACAAGCATTGTGCGCAGCCTTTGAAGCGTTGACCTTAGTCAATGCGACCAAAAATCAAGAATAAGCGCAATTTACTTGTGCTGCTGATTGATTGATTTTTGTGACTTTTGTCCTGCAGGTAAAAGTTTTGTCCAAAAACAAATTTACCTTAAAAGCACGAAAATAACATTGAAAATGAATGTGCAGGACCTTTTAATAATGACGGCGGTTTTTTGCCGCCCAAAAACAGTTGAGGTAACAATGAGTACGAATTATCATGAAATGGCTAAAACTTTAAAATTTCCTACCAATGCTTTCATCGGTGGAAAATTTGTTCCTGCCATGTCCGGAAAAACTTTAGATACCTATAATCCTGCTACAGGCGAAAAGCTTGCATCCTATGCCTCTTGCGGCAAAGAAGATGTAAACGAAGCCGTAAAAATTGCACGCAATGTCTTTAACAGTGGTGTTTGGTCAAAAATGCACCCCACTGAAAGAAAGAAAATATTATTAAACTTTGCCCACCTTGTAGAAAAAAACATGACTGAGCTTTCTTTGCTTGAAAGCCTTGACAGTGGCAAGCCCATTAATGAGTGCATGACCATTGACCTACCCGAAACCGTACATTGCCTTGAGTGGCATGCTGAATATGCTGACAAGCGTTATGACAGCCTCTCCCCTTCCGGCAGCGGCGCAGTAGGTCTTGTAGTGCGTGAAGCCATTGGCGTTGTTGGTTGCGTGCTTCCTTGGAACTTCCCGCTCATGACTGCCGCATGGAAAATTGCTCCTGCTTTGGCCGAAGGCAATAGCGTTATCGTTAAAGCTGCCAGCGTAACCACCTTAAGCATGCTTCGTCTTGCTGAGCTTGGCGCAGAAGCCGGTATTCCTGAAGGCGTTATGCAAGTTATCCCTGGCCCCGGTGGCCTTGTGGGTGAAGCACTTGGAATGCATGAAGATGTTGACATCATCAGCTTCACCGGTTCTACCGAAATTGGTAGACAGTTCTTGCAATATTCTGCACAAAGCAACCTTAAGAAAATCGTTCTTGAGCTTGGTGGCAAAAACCCATTTGTGCTCTTGCAAGATGTGGAAGATATTTCTGCTGCTGTGGAAAACGCTCTTTCTGCTGCTTTCTGGAACACAGGCCAAAACTGCACAGCCAACTCCCGCATAATTGTGCCCAACAAGCATCGCGATGCTTTCATTGAGCAAATGGTGGCCGGCCTTAAAGATTGGCCCATTGGCGATCCTCTTGATCCTGTTAATCGTCTTGGTTCCATGGTCAGTCAAGCTCAGTTTGACACCGTTATGGGCTTTATCAAGAAGGGTAAAGAAGAAGCCACCTTGGTTACCGGCGGCGAGCCACTTGCCATTGGTAGCGGATTATTCATCCCACCAACCATCTTTAAAGATGCTGGTCCTGATGCAACCATCGTACGTGAAGAAATCTTTGGACCTGTCACTTGCGTTATCGGCGTAGACAGTGACGAAGAAGCTCTCGCCATTGCCAATGACACTTGCTATGGCTTGCAAGCTTCGCTCTTTACCAATGATGTAACCAAGGCACATCAATTTGCTCGTGCCTTGCAAGCAGGTACCGTTTCTGTAAATGCCTATTGCGAAGGCGACATCAGCACACCTTTTGGCGGCTACAAGCTTTCCGGCTTTGGCGGCAGAGACAATGCTGTACACGCCCATGACCAATATCTTGAAACCAAGAGCATTTTCATTAGCCTTGGATAAATCAATTAGAATTTATTCATAGTATACATTAGCCAAGGCCGAATAACTTTCGGCCTTGCTAAAAAATTTTAGATAGTTAGAGGATTATAATGCGTGAAGTAAAACTATTTCCTGTGCGTGCAGGCGAACTTGGTTGGTATCATGATTCTAATTGCAAAAATCATGTTTTTAATTCCGTAGCAGACATCCAAGACTCCTATGACTTTGTGGTTATTGGAGCTGGTTTTGCCGGAGTAAATGCATGCCATCGTTTGGCAGAGCACCGCCCTGACGCAAGTATTGCTTTGTTTGATGCTTTAGAAGTGGGTATGGGTGACAGCGGTCGTAATGCTGGTTTTTTAATTGATGTACCACACAGTTTTGGCGAAGCCGGCATCAGCGCCGACGATCACAAAATGCGTACGCATTTGAACAACATTGTTATAAACTACATGCGCGACATCAAAAATGCCAATAACTTAGACATTGATTGGGACGAAACAGGAAAGTACCTTGCCGCGCGTGAAGAAAAATTCGTAAAAAATTTACAAGGTATGGCCGGGGTTTTAGATCTTATTAAAGAACCCTATGAGATGATTGAAGGTAAAGATTTACCCGAAAAAATGGGCACAAACTATTACTGCAAAGCCCTCTACACCCCAGGCACAGTGCTCTTAAATCCTTCCGAAGTTATTCGTGGCCTTGCCACAGCACTGCCTAAAAACGTACATGTTTTTGAATGCACTCCTGTAATGCAAATTTACGAAGGCCCAGTAAACAGCGTGCAATTGCTCAATGGCAAAAATGTAAAAGCTAACAATATCTTTATCTTAGCATCCGTTTTTGGCGAAGAATTTGGCGCCTCCAGAGGCAAAATGACTCCAGTTAACAGCTTTGGTGCATTTACAAGAGTTCTTAGCGAACAAGAAATGTCACAATTTAAAGACATTAAGCCTTGGGGTTGTACTTCTGGTCACGCTGCTGGCACAACTGTACGCTTTACCAAAACCAATCGAATTTTTGTGCGCAATGGCTTTAGCTTTGCTTCCAGCCTTTGCACTTCACCCCAGCGTATCCAGTGGTCCAAAAGAGACCTCAGAAAGTCCTTTGAGGCACGCTTCCCAAGCCTTAAGCATGTGAATTTTGAGCATGTTTATGGCGGCATGATCCCCATGACTTTCAATAATGAATCACTTTTCAGCAAACTTTCCAACGGCATTTATGCCGGTTCTGTGGGCGATGGCGCAGGCCTTACCCGTTCCTCAATGCTTGGCTATTACATGGCTGACTGGGCATGCGGCGTACACAGCGAAGAGCTGTCCTATATCCAAAAAAATAGCAAGCCTAACTGGTGCCCACCAGATCCATTCAAAACCATTGGTGCCACTGTTCGTCTGAAAATTGAAGAAATTATGGCCATGGGCGAAAAATAAGAAGGATTCGTATGAATATTGATAAAAAAGTACAGGCAATCCATGATGCCTCCATGAAGATTTTGGCCAATGCCGGCATGGTTTTACACCATGACGAAATCGTTGAGCTCGTAAAATCACATGGCATTAAAACTGACGGAAACAAAGTATTCTTCACCGAAGAGCAAATCATGCATTGGGTTAAGAAAGCTCCTTCCGAGTTTACTTTGTATGCCAGAAATCCCAAACATGACATGGTTATTGGTGGAAAGAATCAACATTTCATTTCCGCCACTTGCGGTTTTCCTTATCTTTATGAGCCAGCCGGTGAGCGTCCTGCCGTTTATGATGACTTCATTAAATTTATGAAGTTAAACCAAGTGGCACCGTGTTTTGATATTAACGGCGGGGTTATGATTACTCCCAACGATATCAAAAACACTGACGTCTATCCTTCCATGCTTTTAACCACCATGTATTATTCTGATAAGTGCATCTTCGGTGGCATGGGTGGTACGGTAGAATCTGAGCATACCATGAATATGCTTAAGATGTTCTTCGGTGAAAAAGAACTTCAAGAAAAGCCACGTATTATCACCATCATCAGCATGAATTCGCCTTTGCAAATTGAGCATGGCATGATGGAAACCATGATTTCCTACGTAAAGAATGGTCAAGCCATCATCATTGCACCTGCCGTTATGGCCGGCAGCACCGGCCCCATTACCATGGCCGGCACCATTGCCGTTTCCAATGCTGAAACCCTCGTGGGTGTTGCAGTTTCTCAAATGCTTAAAGAAGGCACACCAGCTATTTATGGCTCAGCTACCGGCCTTTCTGACATGAGCAATGGCGCTTTTTGCATAGGTTCTGCTGAATCTGCTTTGGCTATTAAGTATTGCACCGCGCTTGCAAAATTCTATGATTTACCTTGTCGCGGCGGCGGTACCTTAAATGATGCCCTTTCCGTGACCCCGCAAGCTGCTTACGAAGGCATGATGTGCCTCTTAACTGCAGCCAGCAACGGCATGAACTTTATGCTGCATAGCGCAGGGCAACTTGGAAGCTATCGCTCCATGTCCTTTGAAAAATACATCATGGACCTTGAAGTCATTGGTATGGTCAATCACTTTATCAAAGATATTGATATTGATGACACAAGCCTTGCCGTTGATGTTATCAACGAAGTTGGACCGGGCGGTGAGTTCTTAACCCATGAGCACACCTTCGAAAACTTCAGAGAGGCAACCTTTAAGACTGATATTGCCATTCGCGGCGATGCCGAGCCAAATGCCTCAGAAGCAGAATATAACGCTCGCGTTGCTCGTAAGATGGAAAAAATGCTTGATAGTTATGTACGGCCAGATTTTGATGCAAGCGCTCAAAAGCAAATGGAAGATTATCTTAACAAAATCAACTACGAAGTTCGTTTATAGCAGTTAATTGCGACTTAATTTTAGCAGGATTAAGTCGCAATTTTCATATAATAGGGTTAGTAACAGAACAAGGCTTAGCATCGATATTGAAAAATAGATAATTTTAAGATTAAAATAAGCATTTTTTTAAGCATCGAACGGGTATTCATGATGCTACTTTAGATTTGCATGTGCAGATTTTTGGGGAAACATTAAAAAAAAGGAATTATTATGACCAAAACACACTTAATAATTGCCGGGGCTTTAATTCTCATGGACTTAATAGCCTGTCTTGTTATCGGCGCAAAAACAAGAGGTAGTGCTAAAACTGCTGAAGATTACTTCATTGCCGGTAAAAGAACCGGTACACTTTTGCTCTTCCTTACCGCTTGGGCTAGCTTCAGCGGCGCCGGTAACTTCATCGGTCAAGCAGGTCGCGGTGCCCTCGAAGGGTTAAGTGCTTACTGGCTCTGGCTTGGTGAAGGCCTTTTAGGTGGTATCATCATAGGCTTTATCTTGGCTCCTTATCTAGCTCGCTTTAGATACATGTCCATGCCTCACTATATTTCTGACTACCTCTTTGGCGGTGACAGTTATATCCGCCGCTTAGGTGGCCTTGCTTCCTTGATGCCTAACGTTGTTTGGCCCGGCGGACAGATTATGGGGGTTGCCTATGTGCTACAATTGGTCTTTGGTTTTGACTATCGTATCGCAGTTATTGTTTGTGGTATCGTTTTTATTTACTATACCATGAGCGGCGGCTTACAGGCTGTTATCTATGCTGACGTGCTTCACGGCACAATTCAAATGTTCTTTGCCGGTGCTGTTATTTATTTTGGTCTTAACCTTTTTAACTTTGACTTTACCTATTTGGGCGAAAAAATCACTGCTATCAATCCTGAAAAGTGGGACTTATTTGTTCAAAAGCCAACCCTTGTTATTACGGGCTTTTTGACGGGTCTGCTGGGGGCAATATCTAACCCAATTTTCTGGAACCGCGCCTTTGCTGCCAAAGACGTACAATCTGCCAGAAAATCCTATGGCGTTACCTTCTTCTTAAACATCCTGCTTGTTTTTGCCATGATCGCCATTGGTATTGCTTCCTTAATGTACACCAACGCCGGTGACCAAGCATTAGTTTGGGTTATCCTTAACAAAATGCCACCTGTTTGCGGTATCATCTTGGCCGTTAGCGTACTTGCCGCTTGTATGTCTTGCGCTGATACGCACTTAAACTGCGCAGCTGCTAACGTTGTCACAGACATTATGGACCCACATGGTAAATTAGACGGCCCCACCAGCGTTAGATATGCAAAAATATCTACTTTAGTAGCTGGTGTTATCGCCATTGTTGCAGCCCTTTACGCACCCTTTATCTATGCCCTTGGCACCTATGGATATACGGTTTGCGGCGGCGTGCTTATCCCCATGTTCGTCTTAGGTCTTATCTATCGTGACCGTAAGTCCGACACATTCCGCTCCAAATTAAGTATCACTGCCGGCAGAGTGGGCATCACCCTCGGCGTTGTTTGCGCCATTTCCTTTGAACTTGTGCCACAACTGCGCGCAGTCTTTGGCGGCGGTATCATCCCAGCAGTCTTGGCTACGACACTTGGTACAATCTTTGCCAACTTCGTATTCAAAGACCAAACCTGGAAAAATGAAAGTGCTGCATAAACACTTCATTTAAAACATAATTGGGAGCTTTTAAATATTAGATTATTTATAAGCTCCCTTTTTTTATAAAGAAGAAAGAGGATACAAAAATGCTAGACAAAAACAGACCCTTACGCCTTGGTATGCATACCTATACTTTACACTTCTTTGGCTTTGGCGAAAGCTGGGGATTTGGAAAAGATTATTTTTTTGAACAAGTTATGAGCCTTTATGAATTAATGGACAAAGCCGTCGAGTGGGAACTTGATGGCCTGCAAATTACCAAGGTTGACCTTTTAACAACAGCCACCTCCGATCAATTTTCCACTGAAAACTTAAAAAAAGTTGCTGCTTACGCAAAGGAACGTGACTTATTCTTAGAATTTAATTCTTCCTTCCAAGCCGGTAGCGATTCGCGCGTCAATTGTACATTGGAAGAAGCCTTGAGAATTGGTCACGACCTTGATGCTGAGCTGGTTAAATTTAGCCTCGACATTATTCGTCCTCCCAAGCTTTATGGATCATGCATGCATCCTGATGTTATGCGCCAACTTGCAGATAGATATGACCTCTTTAATGCAGCCAAGGGTCTTATCGAACAGTACGGCATGCAGATAGCCATTGAAAATCACACCGACACCTTCGCTGATGAAATTTTGTGGGTTGTTGATAGACTGAATCATCCCTTAATCGGTACTTGCGTAGATACCATGAACCCCTTGCAAGTTATCGAAAATCCGCAATATGCCATGGAGCGCATGCTCCCAAAAGCCTTTTGCATCCACTTTAGTGATGATGCCATCGTGCTTGACCCATTAGGTGTACACAATGTGGGCGCTCCTCACGGACAAGGCGCCATGGATTGCCCCCTCATGGTGGCACAAGTTCGTCAACTTTCCTCCATGGACAAGATTATTCTTGAAAATGAAATTGCCTTTAAAAGCATTGATGAGCCCATCGAAGAAGCACGCAAAAGAGAAATGGCAGCCTGCGAAGAAAGCGTACGCTACTTACGCAATGAATTAAAATTAGGTGTAAGAAATCGCTAATTAAAGCTCTATCAATATAAGAATCTTGCAAATTTTCTTCTTAAATAAAATTTGCAGAAATCAAAATTGCCGGAATAAGAGTATAAAAACTCTTTTTCCGGCAATTTCATATTATATATTTCAACATATTATATTGACAAGTCAACAAGATAGCTCTAAAAAGAAAGTAGGACTTACAATCTTTGTGCAATGACTTTTGTGTTGTGCAAAATTTTTAAAGCATATTGAATTATTTCAAATATTTTTTTAATGACAGTGAAGTTTTCTCCTTAATATATTTAAAAATAATTTCATCCTAAAGAAGCATTTTGGAACAAATATGAAATTAACAATGCAAGAAATAGAAATGCTAGAAGGCGACATGGGCGAAGCTGTGCAAATGGCCATGCAAGTGTTGATTGATCTAGGAAAATATTATGGAGCAGAAGAATTTGTAGAAATCGTCGCCTGTCACGACGACAGCACCGTATATTTTGGAGAAGCGCAAGTGGTTTTTGCTGAGCACCTAGCCAAAATAGGCGCAAAGTTTGCCGTACCCACTTCCACCAATGCCACAGCCATTGACATAGACCGCTGGGCTATTCAAAAGCATAATTTAGATTTTATGACCGGCACCAAACGCATTCAGGCCTCGCACATTGAACTGGGCGCTGTGCCCTGCTGGACTTGTGCCCCATATCAAGCTGGCTTTACTCCGCCTTTTGGTTCACATGTTGCCTTTGCTGAGTCAAACGTCATTGCCTTCATGAATTCTGTCGTCGGAGCACGCACAAATCGCTATGCAGGCCCCTTGGAGCTTTTGTGTGGCATTGCAGGCAGAGTCCCAAAATTCGGCCTACATCTTGACGAAAACCGCATCGCCGAAGGCTTGGTTGTACTGGGTGATGAAATTACCGAAGAAATGTTTGATGACCCAATTATGTACAACTATGTGGCTTATGCTTATGGTAAAATAGTTGGGGATAGGGTTTGGGCTATTCAAGGCATACCTAAAAACAAGATAACCATTGATATCTTAAAGCAATTTAGCGCCACAGCGGCCTCATCAGGCGGCGTTGCTCTTTTTCATATCATAGGAATTACTCCCGAAGCGCAAAGTCTTGAAATGGCCTTTGGCAATAAAGAACCAAAAGAAATCATCACCATAGGCATTAAGGAACTGCAAGAAGCCGAAAAACAATTATGTAATTATGATGAAAAAGGCCCCATTGACCTCATTTCTCTCGGCTGTCCTCACTTTTCTTGCGCAGAATTTGCAGAATTAGAAGAGGCTCTTGCAGGAAGAAGCATCAATGGCGCTTCAAATATGTGGGTTTTTACAAGTAGAACGGTTTACAACAATATTGAAGACAGCGGATTGCTTGATCGCATAAAACAGCTCGGGGTAAAAATCTTTGTTGATGGATGTATTATGGAATACCCCACAGAAAATTGGGGCACAACATCAATTATGACAAATTCCGGCAAATTCGCGACATATTGCTTTAACAAAGTAGGTGTACATCCTGTTTTTGCTAACTTGCAAAATTGTGTTGACACAGCCGTGAGCGGAAAAGTAATTAGAAGGAATAATCTATGGAATCGCTAATTCTAAAGTGTAAAAATGTTATTTCAACTTCAACACGTATTCCATTAGTATTTTCCAATGATTCCTTTAGCTTTGTTGGAGGGGTTAATGTGAGCACAGGTGATATTTGTGACTATCGCCATGCCAATTATCAAGAAAATATTCAAGGCAAAGCCTTTGCTTTTCCTTGTGGGCGAGGAAGCAGCGGAGCCGGCCTTGTCCTTATGGAAATGTCACGCATTGGCACAGCTCCAGGCGCTATTATCAACATCCACACAGACCCTGTCATTTTAACAGGCCCCCTTATATGTAAACATTTTTATGATCAGATTATTCCGGTCATTAACTTATCCAAAGAAGACTTTTCCCTCTTAGAAGGCGCAAAAGAAATTGAAATATTTGAACACAAAGAAGAAATTATCATATACAAATAATAGGAGATCATATGAAAAAGTATATTGACGCTCTTGAGCATGCCAAAGAAATTTTGTGCGGCCTAAAAACCGGTGTTTTGCTCACCACCAAAGCCGATGATAAGGTAAACTCCATGACTATTTCTTGGGGAAAACTCGGCATTGAGTGGCATAAAGATATTTTCCTCACCTATGTGCGCGAAAGCCGCTTTACTCGCACACTGCTTGATAAAAATCCGGAATTTACCATCAATATCCCCGTGGACAATTCCGCTAAAAAGATCCTCGGCATTTGCGGAACCAAATCCGGACGCGACATGGACAAAATTGCAGAGCTTGGCTTAACCCTTGTCCCCGGCGAAAATGTCAGCGTGCCCGCCATCAAGGAACTGCCCCTCACCCTTGAATGCAAAGTCATTTACACTCAAGCTCAAGACCTTGACGCCATCCCGGCAGACTTTCTCTCCTCCTTCTATCCCCAAGATGTGGAAAACGGCGGCTCCAAAAGAGACAAGCACATTATGTTCTATGGCGAGATAGTTAAAGCATATATTATTGAATAAATTAGACTAAACATCCCTTTGTTAGCCTGAATATTTTTATTCTGTACGAAGGGATGTTTTTATGTTACAAAATTGTTACAGCGATTTTATTGAAGCTGTGCATTATTTTGTGCATAAAGATTTATTTGGCAAAAGGCATTGGGATGCTTAAGCAAACCCTTAATATATTTAACTCTGTGTTGCGATGGATTAGGACATATCCCACACACAGCCATACAAAATGAGTTTTGCATGATTATTTTTCCAGCAGTTGACATACAAGACGGAAAGGCCGTGCGCCTCAGACAAGGACGCGCTGACGAAAGCACTATCTTTGAAAACGATGCCCTTACCGCGGCAAAAGCCTGGCAAGACGCCGGCGCACAGTGGCTACACGTGGTAGACCTTGACGGTGCCTTTGGCGGAAAAGCCGCAAGCTATAAACTCGTGGCAGATATGTGCTATCAACTTTCCATCCCCGTGCAAATAGGTGGAGGCATTAGAGATTTACATACAGCCACCATATATTTTGATGCCGGAGTAGAAAGAATTATCATCGGCACCATTGCCCTCGAAGAACCAAAAATCTTTGCAGAAATCTGCCAAGCCTTCCCCGGGCGCGTAGGCATCTCACTTGATGCAGACAACGGCGTGCTCAAAACCAAAGGCTGGCTCGAAGATAGTCACAAAACCATCGACGAAGTCCTACCCCGCCTCCAAGATGTGGGCGCTGCCTTTGTCATCTATACCGATATCGCCCGCGACGGCATGCAAAGCGGCGTGAACGTGCCTGCCCTTGAGCATATTTGCAAAATCTCCAACATTCCAGTCATCGCCGCCGGCGGCGTCGCCACCCTCGATGACGTAAAAGCACTCTACCCCCTTAGCGTCAACTCAACCCTCCAAGGCGCCATCAGCGGCCGCGCCCTCTACGAAGGAAGCCTTAAGCTTGACGAAGCGCACGCATGGATCAACACTCAAAAGTAAGCATTTAATATTATAGATTTTATGGGAGGGGTAACTTTTTTGAAAAAAAGTTTCCCCTCCCACACCCTCCGCTCTGCTCTCGATTTGCGTAAAACTCGCAAGCTCGTTAACGCAAACGCTTAGCGCCCTTTGGGTCGGCCTTCAAAAAACTTTCGTTGCAACAGAATATTATTGTTAATAATACATCTCGGCACATAATATTCTTCAGTAAGTTTTTAGTAAAAAATCGCATTGTCTAGCTCTATTTTCTTTATCTCCAACATATCAACACTGCCGCAGGCCGGGCTTTTGAAAATGCGCGAAGCGAATTTTCAAAAGGTACGGACTGCTCGTTTTTATGCGCTTTTGAGTGGCTTATAAGATTTTTTTATTTTGCAAGGAAGAAAGTTTTTTGTAAATTTTAGCGGACTCAAGTCCGTGAATTTGCAAAATACTTTATGACGATGCGAAATGGAAAAAGATGAAGACACCAAAAGCGCATAAAAGTATTGCCGAGAGCGCCACAATCAAATAAAAAACTATAAGTAAAATTAATTGTGAAGCATAAAAAATAGTAGCCAAACACATATGCGTTCATAACTTGACAATATTTAAGCAAAAGCGGAAAATATTT
>CAYJHU010000034.1:0-13381 GCA_964369655.1 uncultured Desulfovibrionaceae bacterium
GTCGCTTGATAACTTTCATTTGACAATCCACCTCAAAAAAGTTTCCCCCAAAAAAGGCTACTATTCCACAGTCACACTTTTAGCAAGATTTCTTGGCTGATCCACATCAAGATTGAGCTGTGTTGCCACATGATAGGCAAAAAGCTGCAAAGCGGGTAAAATCAAAAAGCTTTGCAGCGGCTGAACTTGAGTTAAGGGCAATTGCCAGCTATGCGTGGAATTAATGGCTGCATCTTTATTGGAAAGTACAATAGTACGCCCGCGCCTTGCTTGCACAACTTCGGTATTTGAGCGAACCTTTTCAAATAAATGATCATTGGCGGCAATAACAAAAGTGGGGAATTCTGTATCAATCAAGGCAATGGGGCCATGCTTCATCTCAGCAGAAGAATAACCTTCTGCATGAATGTAGGAGAGTTCCTTAACTTTGAGTGCGCCTTCCAAGGCCAAAGCATATTGATACCCGCGCCCTAAGAAGAAGAAATGCTTTTCTTTATAATACTCTATGGAAAGAGCTTCCGCCCTTTCGGCAATGCTTGGCAATTGATTTTCCAGCACCTTAGGCATGGCTTCAATACCTTCAATATACTTTGAGATTTGCTCCGCATTAATACCTTTTTTTTGCGCATAATACATGGCCATTAACAATAAAAGCACCATCTGCGCTGTCATGGCCTTGGTTGAAGCAACACTAATTTCCGGCCCGGCATAGGTATAGAGCGTTGTGTCTGCTTCCCTTGAAAGGGATGAGCCAAGTACATTGCAAATCGCCACGGTGGGAATATTGAGTTTTTTAGCTTTAAGTAATGCAGTGAGCGTGTCCGCAGTTTCACCACTTTGGCTCATGCACAGCATAAATTCATCATCAAAAAAGGCTGGGGTTCTAAAGGCAAATTCTGAAGCAAGTTCAACTGTTACCGCAACACCCGCAAGCTCTTCAATAATATCCTTTCCCCAAAGGGCTGCATAATACGACGTTCCGCAAGCGGCAATATGTATGCGCCTTGGAGTGGGCATGTGATCAAGTTCATGCAAAGCAACTTTAGAGTCCGTAATTCTGGAGCGCAAGCAATCGCCGATTACCTTGGGCTGCTCAAAAATTTCTTTAAGCATAAAATGCTTATAACCGTCTTTTTGTGCAGAAACTGTATCCCATGTAAGAGTTACGGCATCCCTTGAAATCTCACTTAAATCTGCTAAATGCTTAAGCGTATAGCCTGTAGGTTCACAACAAAGTAGCTCGCCTTCATTGATAAAAACCACATCCTTCGTCCAGGCAATAAAGGCCGGTGCATCAGAGGCAATAAAATATTCATTTTGCCCAACACCTAGGAGCATGGGACCGGATTGACGCACGGCCCACAATTTATTTGGATGATTTATGTCTGAAATTACAAGTGCATATGCTCCTGTAACTTCCTTTAAGGCCACTTGCAAAGCTTTTTCAATATCGCCCTCACGCTCTAAGTGATAAGCAATAAAATTAACCAAGACTTCTGTGTCCGTTTCAGAACTGTATTGAACACCATGAGGCTTTAAAAACTCTTTAAGCTCTAGGTAGTTTTCAATAATACCATTGTGCACAATGCAAAGCCTTTTGCTATTATCCATATGCGGATGGGCATTATTTTCAGTGGGTTCTCCGTGAGTTGCCCAGCGCGTATGCCCTATGGCACAAGTCACAGGCTTATGTAATTCAGGCTGAATTTTCTTTTCAAGATTTTCAAGCTTTCCGGCGGCTTTTCTTGCCGTAAAAGTGTGATTATCTATAAAAGCAACACCGGAAGAATCATATCCGCGATACTCTAATTTACGCAAAGCTTCGACTGCAATATACAATGCCGGTTGAAAACCAGTATATCCTATAATTCCACACATATACTTCTCCACTATTTTGTTAATATAAATCTAAAAAACTTCTAGACATTTCTAGATTTTTTTTGTGGCTTTGTCAAAAAGTAAAACCAACAGAAGTCTTATTTGAGCAGCTCTGCCTCCCCCAGAAAAATTATAATGCCATGCTAAGTAAAAATGCTTTATGTTTTCCAAACACCTAGTATCTTTTATGAAAAATTAAAAAATCCACACAATTCCATTTGAAATGACATTGAACAAAACTCTTAAATAAAAGATGACAAGTAGCATCAAATATTGTATACATCTAAACTACTATTGAATTTATGTGCACAATTCAGCACCTATATTGTGCATTATTAGTAAACTATAAAGCAGAGTAAATACTGTGAAATATTTAAATTTTTCCTTTAGCCGACTTGGTTTTGGAATGCGTTCCAAGCTTATATTACTTTTTGTTTTCATTAAGGTTATCCCTCTTATTTTATTAGCATTTGTAGCTTGGCATCAAGCTGTTGAACTCGGCGATGAGATGCGTAAGCGCACTCAAGGCATAACCAATCAAGCAGTGCAAGAACTTGCTAAGGCTGGAGAATTAGCCGTTAATGATGCTGTCAAAGCTCTTGATGATAGAGCCACAGACGAGATAGAGCGCATGACTACGGATGCGGCCAAAACGCTTGCAAACTTTCTTTACGCTCGTGATGATGATTTACGCTTTTTATCCACGCTGACTCCAAGCGAAGATGTCTTTAAAAATTTCATTACAGCCAAGACCGGATTGCTTGTAAAACCACGTAAATGGGTTCTAGCTGATGATGGTAAATCTTGGGTGCCCACAACTAAACTCAAAAAAACTCCAGCGGTTCAGTTACAAAGTGAACAAAATAAAGAACATTTCCACTCTCGCCCACCAGATAATTTTGAATTTCAAAAAGTCCCTCTCTATTTAGAGGCCACATATATTGACCTAAAAGGACAGGAACTCATTAAAGTTACCACCTCTGACCTCTTAGACCCTAAACTTAAAAATGTAGCAGATAAGAAAAATACTTTCTGCAAGGCCGAAGATTATTTTGTTCATTTACAAAAGCTTAAAGCAGGTGAAATATACGTTTCTGAAGTTATAGGTGAATATGTCGGTTCAAATATAATAGGCATGTATACCCCCAAAAATGCCGAGAAAAATAATGTCCCCTATAAGCCAACACAATCCGCTTATGTTGGGGACGAAAACCCCAATGGCAAGCGCTTTCAAGGACTGATACGCTTTGCCATGCCAGTTGAGCAAGAGGGGAAAATCATTGGCTATGTGAGCATAGCTCTTAATCATGACCATATAATTGGCATGGTTGAGCATCTTGTTCCCAATAAAGAGCGCTATTCAGATATTAATGCCGCTGCTGAGGGAAATTATACCTTCATGTGGGACCGTCAAGGTTACAACATTTTTCACCCTCGTCACCACTCCATTGCCGGATTTGATGCCAATACAGGCAAACGCCAACCTTCTTTCCTTGATGCCGAAACCTATGCTAAATGGCAAAATAGCGGTTTAGAATATCTGGATTTTATTAAAGACGAGCCTGCTTTTAACAATCAACATCGCGACCGTAAACCAGCCATTGAACAAATAAAACAAGGAAATATTGGTTTAGACTGTCGTTATTTAAATTTTGCCCCCCAATGTACAGGCTGGTATAATTTAGCGCAACATGGCGGTTCTGGGTCTTTTTTACTTTTATGGAGCGGCTTATGGAAACTATCCACAGTTTCTGCCATTCCATACTATACGGGTCAATATGGTGAACAAGCCATAGGCTTTGGTATAATTACCATATCGGTGGGTATCGACGACTTCCACGGTCCAGCACTTGAAACACAAAAAACCATACAACAATTTATCAAAACAACGGATGCAGAACTCACTGACGCTTCGGAAGAGAGTTTTAGCGCCATCACTAAAAATCTATGGGATACGGCTACGAGCCTTTCCTTATCTACTTTGGCAATGACCATCCTTGTTGTGCTTATAGCTATTTGGATGGCTTCTACTATTACTAAAAAAATTACTTATCTTATCGGCGGCATATTCCGTTTTAGCAAAGGTCAGCGACAATTTAGGTTTAACACCAAGGATTATGATGAGTTTGGTATTTTGTGTAATGCATTAGATGAACTTTTTAATGGAATTGTTTCAAGTACTAAAAACCCTCTAACCATTACAGATCTTGACACAAAAGTAATTTACATAAATCAATATGGCCTTGATATTTTAGGCAAAACCCTAGATGAAGTTGTAGGAAAGTGTTATCCTGAATTAAGTATTTTCGGTAAAGAACATGGCCCCATAGCTCGATTCTTAGACAATAAACCTTCAATTGTTGGTTTTTACGCAAAAACCCAGCGATATTATAAAGGCAGAACCTCATACCTTGTGGATAAAGACGGTAATAACATTGGCTTTATTATAGAATCTGAAGATGTAACCCAGCTTATCATCGAGCAAGAAAATATTGAACGTGAGCGAGCCTTACTTGATATGATGCTTTCATCTTCCCCAGATTTAATTTGGTATAAGACTATCGATGGCATTTACCTTGCGGCCAATCCACGCTTTGCAAGCTTGTTAGGTCTTACGCCTGAAGAAATACAAGGCAGGCGAGGGCAGGACATTTTACGAGAAGAATTATATAAAAATAGCAGTAAATATGACCAAGAAGTTATAGAAAAAGGTGTCACCACCTATAGTGAAACCCTTTTTACATTTGCTGATGGACATTCAGAAACTCTCGATCTTGTGCGTACACCAATTTTTGGCCCCGATGGGAAAATGCGTGGAATTCTTGGTATTGGACGTAATGTGTCACTCCGTGTTCGCGTTGAGCAAGAGCTACGCCAAACTCAACAAGAATTGCTCGAAGCTGCAGATGAAGCCAATGCTGCCAATAAGGCTAAAAGTGAATTCTTAGCCCGCATGAGCCATGAAATCCGCACCCCCATGAATGCTATCATAGGCATGACCAACATCACCAAGCGCAAGCTTGACGAGGAAGAATGCTCTAAGGACAATTTATTGCCCAACCTGCTTCAAATTGAATCATCATCCATGCATTTACTTGGATTACTCAATGATATTCTTGATATTTCAAAAATTGAAGCAGGCAAAATTGAAGTGAGCTACGAAAGCTTTGATATGCCAAAGCTAATTAATGATGTTGCATCAATTATTACACCGCGTTGCGAAAGCAAGAAAATTAATTTCACCGTTAATGTAGAAGGACTTGAGCATAAACAATTTATTTCTGATGAGTTGCGCTTGCGTCAGATTCTCATTAATTTATTGGGCAATGCTGTTAAGTTTACGCCGGAACTTGGCGCCATCACCTTCCATGTAGAACAAAAGGAACGAAATGATAATAAGGTATTAGTTTCATTTTCAGTAACTGATACCGGCATAGGCATCAGCCCTGAAAAGATTAAATCGCTCTTTGTTCCTTTTGAGCAAGGTGGCGGGCATATTACGCGCATCTATGGCGGCACAGGACTTGGACTTTCAATTAGTCGAAGTATTGCCCGAATATTAGGGAGCGAAATTGAAGTTGTTAGTGAAGAAAATAAGGGAAGTACCTTCTCTTTCTCTCTATGGCTTTTAGAAGATACTGAGCAAGAAAAATTATCAGAAAGCAGTGAAACCATATCCATTGAGCCCGGTAAGCGTATTTTACTTACTGATGATGTCGAAATTAACCGCATGATTGCAATGGAACTTATGTCCTCCTTTGACTTTATTATTGATGAGGCTGAAGATGGCACAGAAGCGATGAGTTTGTTTTCCGCATCACCCGAGAATTACTACGATTTGATACTTATGGATATACAAATGCCTATAATGGATGGGCATGAAGCCACAAAAAACATACGCGCACTTGAACGCAGTGATGCTAAAACAATTCCAATAATTGCCATGACTGCCAATGCCTTCAAGGATGATATAGATATGGCCTTTGCAAGCGGTATGAATGGACATATTGCTAAGCCCATTTCGCCCAATATTTTATATAGCACACTTAATTACTGGTTAAATAAAGATAAAAAACAAGATACATTATAGATATTGTCCAACAATTAATTTGTAAAAAAGGGTAGTTTATGATGAAGTATAAAAGAAACAACACCATTAGACACTGTACTTTCATTTACATAACAGCACTTGCTTGTTCGCTATTTCTAGTTGCAAGTATGGCCATTGCTGGTCAATCCTTTTCACTGACAGAAGCGGAAAAAGACTTCTTAAAGACTGCAAAGCCTATTGAAATTTCATATGATGCCTTTTGGCCTCCCTTTGAAAAATTTGATGAAGAAAGCCAATCTATTCAAGGCATAAATTATGAAATACTCATGCTTATTTCTGAATTGACCGGCCTACAATTCAAGTTTCTCCATGGCATGACCTATGCAAAAGCGTTAGACAATTTAAGCCATGGCAAAACCGATATGCATTTAAGCTATGATACAAACCCTAAAAAAGCTAAGGAACTAAATGCTGTCTTATCAGACACTTTTATTGCTTCACCCATAGCCATGATTGGCAAAAAATATCAACTTACTGAAAATTGTGTTTTTGCGGTTTCAAAACTCCATCCTGTAGTAATTCAATTTTTAAAAGAAACTTTTCCTCGAAACACTATTTTAGAATTTGATGATATTACTGATGCTTTTGAGGCTGTGGAAAACAATGAAGCTGATTATACTTTTGAAAATGTATATGCAGCGCGTTCTACCATTGCAGAAGGTGGCTATCCCCTTTTGCATATTACTAACATACTCCCTCTTTATGATAAAATTTCATTTATTTTTAATAAAAATGTAGACCCAAGATTAATTTCTATCTTCAATAAAGCCATCGCGGCCTTTCCTCAAGATAAATTTAGTAATATTTTACTAAAGCATACGACTCACCCAAGCTATACTTCACAGATTGTACAATTTTTATCTTACAAAAGCGTTGACTTGCTCATTGGTGTTATATTTTTACTTATAATACTAATGAGCGTTCTTTTTGTTTATACACGTAGACAAAGATCTTTGAAAAAACAAATGGAAAGAAAGCAAAAACAGGTTCAAGACATGGTAGATGCCTTTCCTATGCCAATTTATATTTCAGATATGGACACATATGAAGTATTATATTGTAACAAAGCTGTATATGATTTATTTGAGTGTACAGATGTAATAAGCAAAAAATGTTATAAAGTTTTTAGAAATATGGATACTCCATGTGAACAATGTAACAACAATATAATTGACACAATGTCTGAACCATATATTTTCAATAGATATGAAGAAAAATTAGGAAAGCATCTTCAACATGTTGACTCTTGCATTGCTTGGGGTGATAAAGATAAAGTTCGTTTATCTATCGTCACAGATATAACAGAAGTTTTAGAGATGCAAAAAGAAAGATTAGAAGAAGAGCTTAACGCTATTGTTTCGGAAAACATGCCCTTAAGTGTTACTTTTTGGAATAAAGAAGGAGAAATTGTTGACTGTAACCAAGAAACATTGCGTATTTTTGGATTTGATACCAAGGAAGAATATATAAAAAACTTCTACCTTTTATCCCCAAATTATCAACCCAACGGGAAAAGCTCGCAGGAACTTGTGGCACAAAATCATATTGATGTCTTGGAGAAGGGATATTGCCGTTTTGAATGGATGCACAATGATTCTGATGGAGAGCTTATCCCTGCTGAAGTTATCCATGTACGAACTTCGCTTGGCGGTGAAGAAGTCGTTCTTTCGTATGTAAAAGACTTACGTGACATTAAACACGCACAAATAATGCTTAAAGAGGCGGAGCTACGCAACACCCTTATGTTAGACTCCATGCCCATGGGCGTACACTTTTGGGACAGCGAAAACAATCTTATCTACTCAAATATGGAATCCGTGACTATGTTTGGATTTACGTCTAGAGAAGATTTTTTACAAAATTTTAGCAAGATTCATCCAGAGTTTCAACCTGATGGAAGGCGCTCTGAGGATGTTGTAAAAAAGCAAATTCAAGATGGATACACTTACGGTACATGCCGTTCAGAGATGATTTGCCAAAATGTAGTTACAGGAGAGGAAATTCCCGTAGAGCTTTTTATGGTGCGCACAGCCTATAAAGGAAAAGATGGGCTTATCATATACTTTAGGGACTTGCGAGAACACAAGGCCATGTTGAAAGAAATTGCTGAAAACGAACAAGAATTACGCGATGCCAAAGAACTTGCAGAACAAAGCACTCAGGCTAAAGGAGAATTTTTAGCCAATATGAGTCATGAAATTCGCACGCCCATGAATGGTATTTTAGGGCTCTTGCATCTTTTAGAACAAACAAACATGGATGATATTCAAAAAAATTATCTTGAAAAAACATCTTTTTCTGCAAACAATCTCATGCGCATCATTGACGATATTCTTGATTTTTCAAAAATTGATGCAGGCAAAATGGAAATGGAAGAGCATCCATTTACATTACAAAGCATTAGCAAAGAAGTAGTTGATTTATATGGACCTAAGTGTAATGAAAAAAACCTCAACTTACGCGTTCAGGCAGGAGAGCATGGCGAGCTTACCTTGCTTGGGGATTCTTTACGCCTTAAACAAGTTATTTTTAATCTAATCAGCAATGCCATTAAATTTACAAGTAAAGGCACAATTTCTTTAGAAATTTCAAGCAAGCTGTTACTTAATGGAAAGATACAATGTAAGTTTGCAGTCAGCGATTCAGGTATTGGCCTTAGCGCAGAACAAACAAAACGTCTTTTTTCTGCATTTTCGCAAGCAGATGCTACTGTTACGCGTAAATATGGCGGCACGGGCCTTGGACTGGCCATTTCCAAATCAATTATTACCATGATGCAGGGTGACATTTGGGTTGAGAGTGAAGTTGGCAAAGGTTCCACCTTCTTCTGCACCGCATTATTTACCGTAACTTCCCTTACCACGCAGGTTCAGGAATCGGCAGAAGAAAGCGAAGAACTTGAATCAACAGAACTCATGCAAAAGGGGCATTTGCTGCTTGCAGAAGATAATGAAATCAATCAGCTGGTAGCACAAGAAATATTGCTCTCGGCCGGATTTACTGTGGACATTGCCAACAATGGTCAAGAAGCTGTACAAATGCTGGAAAAACAAAGCTATGACGCCATTCTCATGGACATTCAAATGCCTATCATGGATGGCTATACCGCCACAAAACACATTCGTGAACAAGAAAAATATGCTTCGCTCCCAATTATTGCCATGTCAGCACATGCCATGAAGGGCGATAAAGAAATCAGCCTTTCTCACGGCATGAATGACCATATTACAAAACCCATTGACCCCAAGCTTTTATATAAAACATTGCACTTTTGGCTTTCAAAATAATTGGCAACTGCTCGCCTTAAAAAATCGCAAGGCGCGCAGTTGCCAAAAGAGCATAATGTTTAAAGCAAATACAAATGCGTGCTAGACTCGCTTTTGCAATCAACTCTTACGTTGTAAATTTTTTAATGGTAGCAAAGAGCTTATTAAAGTCAATAGGTTTTCCAAGGTGAGCATTCATCCCCACCTCCATACACTGCTGTAAGTCTTCATGAAAAGCATTGGCGGTCATGGCAATAATGGGTACTGTCACAGCACTTGGATGATTATATTCGCGAATAAGTTTAGTTGCTGTAAATCCATCCATTTCAGGCATACGAATATCCATTAAAATAAGGGAATAATCAGCAGGGGCAGCGCTAAACTTTTGCACAGCTTGTAAGCCATTTTCTGCTATATCAAAGCTAGCACCACTTTCTTCCAAAAGCGCCATTACTATTTCGCGATTGATTTCAATATCTTCAACTAATAGGATTTTTTTACCGGCAAGGTTAATACTTTGTGCAGTATGCACAATTTCATCTTCTTCTTTTGTGGGCAAGCTTGTATCTGCTGGCATATGACAAGGAAGAGTAAAACCTACCTGCGTGCCTTTATTTTCTTCTGAATGAAAGAAAACACTTCCGCCAAGTTGCTCAATAATTTGCTTACAAATGGCAAGGCCAAGCCCTGTACCGCCAAACTTATTAGTAATGCTACTATTGGCTTGCTGGAAGGGCTGAAAAAGATTCTTTTGTTGCTCTTTATTCACACCAATGCCCGTGTCCGTGACAGATACTTGAATACAGCATTGCGTATCTTGTGTTTCAATAAGCTTTGTTTCTAAAATAATAGTTCCAGCATGCGGAGTAAATTTTTCTGCATTGTAAAGAAAATTGGTAATGACTTGAGCGATGCGCTGTTCATCTGAAACAAGATATGCTGGAATATTGGGATCTAATTGTAAAATAAAATTTTGACCTTTTTCTGCCATTCGAAATGATACAACTTGTGTTATACGCTGAAATGTTTTTTCAAACTCAAAGGTAGCTAAATTTATCTCAATTTTCCTTGCTTCAATCTTAGACATATCAAGAACATTATTAATAATTGCAAGTAGATGATTTGAAGCAATGTCAATTTTAGTAAGACAGTTAGCAACCTTTTCAGCGTCCTGTGACTCTTTGGCAATTTTTGTCATGCCAATAATAGCATTCATGGGGGTGCGCATTTCATGAGACATATGTGCCAAAAAATTACTCTTTGCTTGATTTGCTTCATGAGCTTTTTCCACACTTAGGCTCAATTCTTTATTTTTTGTATCCAAAGTTTCTTGTAAGTTTTGAATGGTCAATGCCAACTGCCCAAATTCATCTTTGCGCTCAACTCCATAAATCGCATATTCTTGCTGCCTATTTTCACCACATACTGAAGGCGTTAAGCTCGCGACAAGCTTTGCCAAAGGCCTAAAAACAAATTTACGCCCGCTAAGGCCTAGAATAATAACGTATAAAAAGAAAAGAAGCACAGCCGCAATGATGATTGGCATAAAGGTTATTAAAGAAAAAAGAGAAGAAGAATTAAAGAAAGTAACCACAGTCCAGTCAGTATTTTGAATTGGAGTAATAGCTGCATAATCAAAGGCATCATTGCTAGCAAAGGTCATTATTTTAGAAGGTTGAGTTACGCTTACATAATCTGTTACAGATGCAAGATATGAGTATAAGGCATCATTAAGCTTTTCAATTGGAAAAACCGTTTTAAACTCTAACGTACTATTATCAATAAAAGTCGCATCTTCTGCTGCACTATCAAGCTGAACAAAACCTTGATTATTTACAATTACGCTACGCACGTTTTCGATATTATATTCTTGAAATGCTGCTTGCAAAATTGAATCAAAGGTAATACCAGTGGCTATAACTCCAAGCACTTTTCCTGAATTATCAACCACTTTATGATTTATCCAAACCAAGGTACGCTTAAGAATTTTGTCGGTATCTACATTAAGCTCATAACTGTGTTTAGACCTTGCCGCATCATAGTACCATGAATCTTCAGGATTTTCTTCACTCAAAGTTGCAGAAGATTTAAATGTTTCCCAGGTTGTGTTTTTATCAAAGTTATATTCACCTCCCGATGCAGCCACACCAAAATATAATATACCACCATGAGTTACGTTTAAATAATCCTTCATGATAGCAAAAACTTGTTTTCTTTGCGCTAAGTCTTGCTCATTGGTAAACCAGCTTTTGATAATTGAAGACTCAACCACAGACTTTAAGATACCAAGATCTTTTGTAATGGCAGAGTTGAGCTGCGCTGTTGTTTTAAACGCATACAATTCAGCATAATCTTTAGATATTTTTTGAGTTGTATTAAACACTATGTTATATATAACAAAACATAAAAAAGTGATGATAATAACAAAAGTGATACTATTGAAGGAATTAAATTGAATTTCAATACGATGCCGCGCATTAGCGATATTATTTATTATTTCTTTAAACATAAGCAAACCTTTTGTAAAATTTTATATATTTGCATCCAATACACTCAAATTTCACAAAAAGCAAGCATTCTTGCAATCTTTGCTACTTCTATCAAAAAAGTCAATCATGTAACTACACAAATGAATAGTATAGGAGTCTTAGATCATAAAATTATTTTTGAAAATATCTTCTGTGCAACATAAACCTCTTTCTTTAACTTGCGTCCCATAGACACTCAGAGTATATTCACAAAACTTATGACCATTTAGCCTCCCAAGGAAAATTTATGAAAAAACGTTTTTTCTTTCAAATAATAATGCTTTTCTGTGCTTTGTATCTTTTACCCCACCATGCTTATGCTTTTTTTGGACTTTTTGGCGATAGCAGTATTGAGCTTGTGCAAGAAGGCACCTTCCGCAAAGGCGACAGCCTAAACATTGGTAAAGCCCTTAAAACCTATAAATTTTGTACCGATGGTACTTGGGATTCGAGTGAGAATAAAAGAGGAGAAAAAATTGTTACCTTCCTATGTAATTATAAAAGTATCGAAGCTCTAAAACAAAGCATAAAAGATCAAAATCTTACAGCAACTTCCGTTGAAAATGACGCTCTAAAAATCATGCAAGAAAAGAATTTTCGTATTGATTTTGTCATCAAATTCACCATTTCTGCCGATGAAGAAAGTTTTACAATACGCCATATGGGCTATGTTTTTGACAATAAAGAATTGCCAAACGATAAAAGTCTTGAAAAAACAATGGTTCAAAACATCTTGGACGATACACCTTTAGCTTTGCACCTCCCAAATTCTACTCACCCCCTCTCTCAAAAAGTTGCCCCAGAAGTTCAAAGTTCAGAAAAAGTAATGTCGCCCAAAAAGCCAGAAGCAAGTCCCCCCACAAACAATCCTCAATCCCTCTTGGTCGGCAATTATATTTATGAAGAAGCCGGCCAAAGCGGCGGCGCTATCATTAGCCCAGAGGGCAAAGATAATATCAAGGTAGACTTAAATACCGTCAATGTTGAATCACTGCATACTTGCAGTTTTGAAGGTATTTGCACGCCAAGCGCAACTGACAAAAATAATTATATTTGTAAAGTAAATCAAGAAGATGACAGTGAGCACGCATTTTTTAACATAAAACCCACCAAGGATGGTTTTCAAATATTAGAAAATCCCACTTTTCTCTGTGGCGCGCGCAGTTTCATGCTTGGTGAGTATTCTAAATGCACCACAAAAACCTTTGAACCTTCAAGCTTTACAGCAAAAATCATCGACATCATAATTGATGAATCCGGTGCAATGGTGCAGCTAAGCAGTGATGGCGCTCATTCCATGGATTCCATCAGCAAAGAACAAGCAGAGCTTTTGCAAAGCCTTAAGGGCAAAGATGTCAAAATAACCTATAGTCAAAAACAGCATTGGGATCAGGAAGAAAAAATGTGTCAACGAACACGTATTTTTACTTCCATTGAAGAAGTAAAAAATCCATAATTCACCAAGCACTGCTTAACTGTGCGAACTAAGTAAAGCAAACACGACATTCTAATTTAATAGAAAATTCTGGGGAGGGAACTTTTTGAAAAAAGGGGGGGGGGGGGGGGGGGGGGGGGGGGGGGGGGGGGGGGGGGGGGGG